>CAXTJW010000004.1:0-31067 GCA_964244305.1 uncultured Acetobacteraceae bacterium | reverse complement strand
AGTGCAGTGCCTGCGCCGTCAGGGTATAGCGGGTAGAGGCCGGCACCGGCACAGCTGCGTTCCAGGCCTTGGCTGGTGTTTGTTGCATCGATGTTCCTGGGTTAACTCGTTGCGGGTTGGCAAGCGACGTCGAGGCAGCGCCCTGTCAAAGCCTCTAGCCGACCGGACCCATGACGAATGGGCTGCGAGCCTCGTTGCGCACCAAACGGTCACACATCCGTGTAGCCGCGCCACGGCCGCATGCGGGCAGGTGCCTCACCTGTAGTCGGCTCGGTCATTGGCGGTACGTTGCCGGACAGCGAAGCCCGGCTGCCGCTGCCAGGCGTCGCGCTGCCGGGTGAACGGCATCGCCAAGCTCGGGCGCAGCCCGATTTCGGCGGGGTCGCGATAGCCGGGCACGCCGACCTCGATTTGGCCCAGCGCCACGTCGCCGCGAAACGTCCGGTGCAGGTGGTCCCATAGGCTCAGCCCGCTGGACCAATTCGAGTCCGTCTCGCTGCGCACCGTCGAATGGTGGATGCCGTGCATGCCCGGCGTCGTGAACACTCGGGCCAAACGTCGGTCCCAGCCCGGCGGCAGCCTCAGGTTGGAATGGTGGAACAGCACCGACGCGAAGAAGAACGCCTGCCATAGCCGCAGCGCCCGCGGCGACGCGCCAATCAGCGCCACCTGTGCCGCGCGCCACGGCACGGAGACCAGCATATCGGCCGCGTGGAACCGCAGCGCCGTCGACGCATCCATGTCGAGGTCCACATGATGCACGATGTGCAGCCGCCACAACGCGGGAACTTTGTGCGTCAGGACGTGCCAAAGATAGATCGTGTAGTCCATCGCCAGGAACGCCAGCACGTCCCGCAGCCAGGACGGCCCCGGAATGCGTTGGGTGATCCCTCGGCGGCGGCCGGCCGCCCGTTGCGCGAGCCGCTCGACCAAAGGCTTTTCCACCGTGGAGACGACCGCCATGCTGAGCGCGCCGAGAACCAGGTTGCGAACCGTGCGCGCCGGCTCCGTCTGGGTGCGCCGGCGCTGCGGCGACCGCCGCTCGGCGATCAGGACGGCGGCGGCCACGCCGAGGGTAAGCGCGGGAAGCAGCCACTTGGAGGGGGGCGATCGCATGCCAACGCACATGCGGGCGCTGGATCGCCCCCGCAAGGCTCGCCCCTCTCCAAGCACCGGGCTGAGGCCGGGCGGATGACGGATGTTGCGATCGTGATCCCGATGCTGAATGAGGCCGCGGTGCTGCCCCGGCTGCTGCGCTGCCTCGCGGTGCTCGACCCGGCGCCGGCCGAGGTCGTGCTGGTGGACGGCGGCAGCAATGACGCGTCAGTTGCGATCGTCCGGGCCGCTGGGCTGCGGATCGTCTGCCATGCCGTCCGCGGACGGGCGGCGCAGATCAACCGTGGCGTGGCCGCGGTGTCGTCGCCGATCGTCTGTATCCTGCACGCGGACACCCTGCTGCCGGACGACGCGGTCGCGGTGATGCGCCGTGCGCTCGACGATCCGCGGGTGGCGCTGGCCGGGTTCACGCCGTTGCTGAGCGGGCCGGAGACGGTGCGCTGGGGCACCAGCTTCCACAATTGGATCAAGACCTGGTATGCGCCGCTGCTGTTCCGCCCGCATCTGTTCCTGCGCGGCGGGCGGCTGCTGTTCGGCGACCACGCCATGTTCTTCCGCCGCTGCGACTTCCTGGCCGTCGGCGGCTGCGACCCGGCGCTGCCGGTCATGGAGGACGCCGACCTCTGCATCCGGTTCGTGCGGCTCGGGCGCATCCGGCTGGTCAACCGAGTGGTGATCACCAGCGACCGGCGGGTGGCGGCCTGGGGCGGACTGCGGGCGAACTGGATCTATTTCAAGGTCGGCGTGCGCTGGGGCCTTGGGCGCCGCGAGCGGTTGGACCGGGATTATCCGGATGTGCGATGACGGCGCATGGAGGCGTGGATGCAGTGGACGCACGACCTGATCGTCATCGGCGCCGGCGCCGCCGGGCTGACCGCGGCGGGCGGCGCGGCCCGGCTCGGCCTGCGGGTGGCGCTGATCGAGCGGGACCGCATGGGCGGCGAGTGCCTGAACACCGGATGCGTGCCGTCCAAGGCGCTGCTTGCGGCGGCGCGGCGGGCGCATCTGCTGCGCAGCAGCAGCGCCATGGGCGTGACGGCAGGGGAGGCATCCGTCGACTTCGCCGGCGTGCAGCGGCATGTCCACGCAGCCATCGCGGCCATTGCGCCGCATGACTCCGCGGAACGTTTCCGTGCCTGGGGGGTCGAGGTCATCCACGGCCAGGCCCGGTTCACCGGCCGCCGGAGCGTCGAGGTGGACGGCCGGCCACTCGCTGCGCCGCGCATCGTTGTGGCGGCCGGATCGCGGCCCGCTGTGCCTGATATCGAGGGGCTGCAGGCGGTGCCCTATCTCACCAACGAGACGTTGTTCGATCTGCAGGAGCTGCCGGGCCATCTGATTATCCTCGGCGCGGGGGCGGTCGGGCTGGAGATGGCGCAGGCGTTCCGCCGGCTGGGCTCGGCCGTCACCGTGATCGACGCCGGCCGCCCGCTGGCCCGCGATGACGCCGACGCGGCGGCGATCGTGTTGCAACAGCTCGCGTCGGAGGGTGTGACCATTCTTGGCGAGACGCGCGCGCTGCGTGTTGCCGCCACGCCGGAGGGCATCCGCATCGAGGTCGCGCCCGGGGCGGCAATACACGGCAGCCATCTGCTGGTGGCGGTTGGGCGCACGCCGTCGCTGGACGGGCTCGGGCTGGCGGTGGCCGGCGTGCAGGCGACGGCGGCCGGCATCACCGTAGACCGCCGCCGGCGCACCAGCAATCCGCACATCATGGCCATTGGCGACTGCCGCGAGGGGCCCCGCCTGACCCACGCCGCCGGATACGAGGGCGGCCTGGCGGTGATGAACGTCGCCCTCGGCCTGCCCGCGGCGGCCGACTACGCTGCATTACCCTCGGTGACCTACACCGACCCCGAGCTGGCGCAGGTCGGCCTGACCGAGGCCTCGGCGCGGGAGCGGCATGGCCGCGTCCAGGTGCAGCGCGTGGAGTTCGCCGACAACGACCGCGCCATCGCCGAGGGCGCCGTCGCCGGCTTCATGAAGATGGTCCGGGTGCGGGGCAGGCTGGTCGGCGTCACCATCGTCGGCGGGGGCGCGGGCGAGCTGCTGTTGCCATGGAGCCTTGCCCTGCGCGGCCGGGCGTCGCCCTGGGCGGTCTCGGGCGCGATGGTCGCGTATCCCACCCGCTCAGAGGCCTCGAAGGCGCTGGGCTTCGCGGCCTACGAACCCTTGATTTTCGGCCGCTTCGGACGCGGCTGGGCGCGGACGCTGGCGGCGCTGCGCCGGCAGGGCGCGCCGTACGCAATTGCCACGGCAGCCAAGCCCGGCTACGCCGCCGCGGACTGACGCCTTACAAAGAACAAAATCACAGCGTATCTTCGTCGTTAATCTCTGCTTTTCATGGCAGTGTGTCGATCGTCGGCAGTTGCCATTGGCCTAGGAAGCAGATCATTGGCTACCCACGAGATCATCGACATCAGCGGTAGGCAAACCAGGCAGCGGCGGCAGTTGCTCCGGCGCGTCGGCGGGCCGGTGCTGGGCGTGGGGCTGGTCGTCCTCTCCATCCTCGGCATCTCGCTCTATAGCTATCAAGCCAACCGCGCCGGCGCGCTCCTGCTATCGGGCGCGGTGCTGGACAGCCTGCAGGCGCGCGTCGCCGGCGAGGTCAGCAGCTACCTCAACCCGGCCACCCAGGCAGCGCTGGTCGCGCGCGAGATGGTGGCGCGCAACGCCATCTCCGACGGCCAGGCCGCAATCGAGGGCTTCGCCGCCAGCATGCTCGATCAGGTGCCGAACCTGGAGGGCTTCTATGTCGCCAACGGCGATGGCGACTTCACCATGGTGCGGCGCGACCCGGCCGGCGGCACCGACACCAAGCTGATCGCCAACCGTCCCGGCGCGCGCGAGGTCTCGTCCACGCACCTCGACGCGGCCGGCCAGCTGGTGGACCGGACGACCGACCCGAACGACGACTTCGACCCGCGCGTGCGCGGCTGGTATCGGGGCGCATTGCAGACCGACGGCGTCTACTGGTCCGCCCCCTACATCTTTTTCACCACCCAGGCACCGGGCATCACCGCGGCGATCCGCTTCACTCGGGCCGGCAGCGTGGACCGCGTGTTCGGCGTCGATATCACGCTCGAGGCGCTGTCCGGCTTCCTGGGCTCGCTGCGGATCGGCCGCACCGGGCGCGCTGCCATCGTCGACAGTGCCGGCAACGTCATCGCGGCGCCCGGCCTGGTGCGGCCAATCGGCGCGGACGGGCGGCAGGTGGTGCCGACCGCCACCGTCGCGCTAAACTCCCCGGCCCTCACCGGCGCCTACGACCGCTTCCGCGTCGAGGGCTATGGCAGCCGCACCGTCGACGTCGGCGGCACGCCGTTCGTGGTGCTCGCGTCGCGGCTGCCGGCGGCCGGGCAGGACTGGGTGCTGCTGATTGCGGCGCCGCAGTCCGACTTCACCGGGTTCGCGGAGGACAGCAGCCGCCAGAACTTCCTGCTGTCGCTGATTACCATCGGGCTCGCTTGCCTGCTCGGGCTGCTGCTGGTGCTGCAGAACCGCCGGGCCGACCGCATGGCGCGGGCGCTGGCCCAGCAACGGGACAACAACGCCCGCGAGGCCCGCGCGCTGTCGGCGCTGGCCGCGCAGCCCGGGCTGTTCGACCCGCAGCGTCCCGCGCCGGGCCTGACCGAGGGGCTGGCCGAGATGAGCGCCGCCCGCCGCACCAGCCTCTGGCGGCTCGCCGGCGAGGGGCGCGTGCTGCGCTGCGAGGACCTGTTCGAGCAGCAGGGCGGCCATATCGACGGCCTCGAGCTGTCGCGCTCGGAGCTGCCGCGGTTCTTCCGCTCGCTGGATGCGGGCGAGGCGATCGACGGGGTGGACGCGGCGGCGGACGCCCGTACGGCGGAGCTGCACCGGTTGCTGATGCGCCCGTTCGGCAGCCGCACGCTGTCGGTGCTGCCGGTGCGCGGCCCGTCCGGCATCTCCGGCGCACTGCTGCTCGAGGATGCGGCCGAGCCGGAGCGGGCGCGCAGCTTCGCCCAGGCGGTGTCGAGCATCGCAGCGATGCGCATGGCCCGGCACGAGCAGGAGGACCACGCCCTCACGCCGCACGATATGGCCGAAGCCGCTCCGGCGGAGGCTGCGCCCTACCAGGCCGACCAAATGTTTGCGTCCAGCTCGGTGCTCACGCTGGAGCGGACTGTGACCGACGGACTCGCGGCCACGTTCTTTCCGGCGGTCACGGCGATGAGCATCCGCTTCGACGACGCGGTTGCCCTGGGGCGGCCCGACCAGGCGGGTGTCACGGCCTTGGCGGACGAGATCGCCAAGGCCATGCAGGCGATCGCCAGCCAATACGCGCTGCCCTACATGAAATTGACGGGCCATAGCCTGATTGCCGCCGCGGGCTGCACGGCGACGCCCGACCCGCGTGCCACGGAGCGTCTGGCCGACGCTGCCCTCGCCGCGCGTGAGGCCTGCCTTGCCCTGCTGGCGCAGTCCGGGCTGGAGCCGATCTTTCATATCGGCATCGATTTCGGCGCGGCGCTGGGGTCCGCATTGGGGCAGGAGCCGCGCGTGTTCAACCTGTGGGGCGACGTGATCCGCACCGCGGAGCTGATGGCGCAAAGCGCTGCCGGCGCCGGCTCCATCCAGGTCAGCGAGCATGCCTACGAGCAGTTGCGCCAGCAGTTCCTGTTCCGGGCGCGCGGGGTGTTCTTCCTGCCGCGCGTCGGCGCTGCCCGCACCTTCATCCTGGCCGGACGCCGTTGAACCGGGCCGGCGTCATGTTTCTGGCGCTGGCGGCGGCCGGGCGTTTCACCCGCGCCCGCACCGGCTTTCCGCTGATGCTTGCCGCCGGGGCGTGGGGTGTATTGCGCGAGGCGGTGCGCCCGGTCGCATGGCGGCGGACGGTGCGGCACGAGTTCAAGCTCACGATGCGCCAGGCCACGGGCGGCGGGCTCGCCACCGCGATGGTGACCGCCTCGCTGGCCGGCATCGCCATGGTCTACGAGGCGCTGTATTGGCTCGGGGTCGCCGGGCAGGCGCAGCTGACCGGGTCCATCCTGGTGACGGTGCTGGTGCGCGAGCTGACGCCGCTGCTGGTCGGGTTCATACTGCTTGGGCGCAGCGGCATGCTCACCGTCACCGAGCTCGGCACGCTGCAGGCCGGCGGCCAGGTGCGCGCGATGCAGGCGCAGGGGATCGATCCGTTCCTGCTGCTGGTGCTGCCGCGCAGCCTCGCCTTCGCGCTCAGCGGCTTTACCTTGGGCGTCATCTTCGCCGCCACGGCCCTGGTGTTCGGCTTCATCGTTAGCGCCGCGATCGGCAGCGTGCAGGACAGCCTGTGGACCTTCCTCGACCGGGTCCTGCAGGCGATGACGGTGCGCGACTACATGGTGGTACCGGCAAAGCTGCTGGTGATCGGCCTCCTGGTCGGATTGACCTCCTGCCTGACCGGTCTCGGCGCCCGGGAGGATGACGACCTGGCGAGCCTGATACCGCGCGGTTTCGTGCGCGGCATCCTGGTGATCATGGTCACCAGCATCCTTTTCACCGTGGCCGCATAGCCGGTGCCCCAAACCGAGCCGGTCCTGCGGCTGGCGTCCGCTTTGCCTGTTCTTGATGCTGGCTTCGATACCGGCGCGTTGCCGAATGTCCCGCTCGACCTGATGCTGATGCCGGGCGATTGCGCGCTGATCGAGACATTCGACCCGGCGCGCACCACGGCGTTCGCCGATCTCTGCAGCGGCATGATCGCCCTGCAACAGGGCGAGATCCGCTTCATGGGTCATGACTGGGCCGGCCTCGACAGCGAGCGGGCGGCGGCCCTGCGCGGGCGGATCGGCCGCATCCATCAGAAAGGAGCCTGGATCGGCATGTTCGGCACCCATGTCAACATCATGCTGGCGCAGTTGCACCATACCCGCGAGCCGGAGCCGGCCATCGCCCAGTCCGCCACCGATCTGGCGCGGCAGTTCGGGCTGCCGGGCCTGCCGCTGGTAAGGCCCGACCGGCTCTCGGACGACGACCTAATGCGCGCGGGCTGCGTGCGAGCGTTCCTGGGCGAGCCGCGATTGCTGCTGCTGGAGAGCGCGATCACCCCGGAGCGGACGGAGCTTACGGCCCCGCTGCTCGACCTGCTGTCGCGGGCGCTGCATCGCGGGGCGGCAGCGGTCTGTTTTACCCGCGACGCGCCGTTCTGGGCGGCGCAGCGCTTTCCCGTGCGCCACCGCCTGCAGCTTCGGGACGACGGGCTGCGCCCGATGGCGGCCGCCTGATGCTGCAGAAGCGCCGCCCGGACGCCCCGCCGCAACTGCTGCGCCTGCGCCATACCGACGAGTGGGTCGGCCTGCTGGTGATCCTGGCGCTGGCGCTGTTCTTTGGCGCGATCTTCGAGGCTGGGGTGCTCCGGCGCTGGCTGCGGCCCGACTTGGAGCTGCGCATCGTGCTGCCGCAGACCGGGTTCGGCGGCCTGACGGTGGGCGCCGACATCGACGTGCTCGGCACCCACGCCGGCAGCGTGAAACAGATCGTGCTGAACCCCAGCGGCGATATGTATGCGCTCGCCACCATCGAGCGGCAGACCGAGGCGTTCATCCTACGCGACAGCACGGCGACGATCCGGCTGCGCTACGGCGTCGCCGGCGCGGCATATGTCGACGTGACCCGCGGCAATGGGGCGCCGATGGACTGGAAATACGCCGTGCTGACCGCGACCGCGGAGCCAAACCCGGCCGATACCCTCACCACGACGCTCAACAAGGTGACGGCGGACGTGCTGCCGACCCTGGAGCACGCGCTGCATGCGATGGCGGCGCTGGACGATGTCGCCAGCGGGATCAAATCGGGGCAAGGTTCGGCCGGGCGATTGCTCACGGACGACACGCTGATCCGGCAGGCGGAGGATACGGTCTCGACGCTGAAGGGCGAGATCGCCCGGCTTGGCCCGATCCTGGCGCCGGTGCCGGGCCTGCTGGAGCAGTCGCACGGCGTGCTGTCGAACGTGCAGTCGATCACCCGCGACACCGCGAAAACGGCGACGCAGTTTCCCGCCCTGGCGCGCAACGTGACGGACAGCACGAGCAACCTGCCGGCGCTGCTGACACAGGTGCAGGCGACGACGGCGGAGTTGGGCAAGCTGCTGGTGCAGTTGCGCGGTTCGTTCCTGCTGGGCGGCGACGGCGCTGCGAAGCCTGCGTCGCAACGCTTGCCGCCGCGTGAGGTGCGGCCGTGACATGGGCGCCCGCTTTGGTGGCGCTGCTGATCTTAGCGGGTTGCGGCGGACGCCCGGCCCCGGCCGCGATGGAGGACAGCACGCTGGCCCAGGCCAACAACTCGGGCCGGCAGTCGCTGGAATTTAGCCGGCTGAAGCAGGCCGTGGCGCAATACCGGGAGGCGTTCACGCTGGCCATGGCGCGCGACGACGCGCAGGCGATCGGCGATAGCGGCTATAATCTCGCGGTGGCGCAGCTTGCCGACAATGACGCCGCCGGGGCATTGCGGACGGCGCAGCGGACCCGCGACGCCCTTGCTGCCCGCGGTGCGCCGGGTTTTGCCGAGCTGGATTTGATACAATCGGCGGCGTTGCACCGGCTCGGGCGGGATGCGGAGGCCGACGCGCTGGCCGCACGCGCCCAGGCGACGGCCAGCAGCCCCGTCACCGCAGCCCGGGCGAGCTACGTGCGCGGCCTGATTGCGGATGCGCGGGGCGACGCCGCCGGGATCGTCGTCGCTTTGGCTGGGTTTGGCCAACCGCAGACCCCTTCTGCGGATTGGGAGGCCGACCGGGAGGAGCTGACGGCACGGCTCGACATGCTGCATGGGCAGTATCGGCAAGCGGCGGGCCATGCGCGAAAGGCGGCCGACCTGCACCGCTCGCAGCTGAATTATCGCGCCATGGCCGAGACGACGGCGCTGGCGGCGAAGGCGATGCAGCGCGCCGGTGCGCCGCGGGACGCCGCCAACTTGTATCTGCAGGCGGGCGAAAGCGCAGCGGCCCGTGGCGATGCGGTCTCGGCGAGGCGGTGGCTGGGGCAGGCGATGGGGCCGGGGGGCGACCCGGATACGCAGCGCACCGCGAAGGAAGCGCTCGCCGGCTTGCAGAAGGCTTCGCCTCGTTAGGCCATAGGGAAATTGCCCGCCCCCAGCCCGAGCGCCGCGCGCGCCTCGGCGGGCGTTGCGGGCCGGCGTCCGTGGCGGGCGGCGGCGGCGGCGGCGTGCTGCACCAGCTCGGCATTGCTGGCGGCCAGGCGGTCGCGGCTGAGGCGGACGTTGTCCTCGAGACCCGTGCGCACGCCGTCGCCGCCGCGCGCCAGCACCCAGTCCATCACGCGCGCCTGGTTCGCGCCGATGCCCGCCGCCGTCCATGTCGCCCGTGGCAGCACGCGCTTCAGCTCGCCGAGCATCAGGTCCAGCAGATGCTCGTCGGCCGGCAGCGCGTTCTTCACGCCCATGACGACCTGCACATGCGGCTGCTCGTCCATGAGCCCGGCGTCGATCAGCCGCCGCGCCCCGTGCAGGTGGCTCAGGTCGAAGATCTCGATCTCCGGGCGCACGTTGTTGGCCTGCATCTTGGTTGCGAGGTCGGTCACGAGCTGGGCCGGATTTTCGTAGACGATGGTCGGGAAGTTCACCGACCCCGTCGACAGCGACGCCATGTCGGGCCGCAGCTCGAGCGCATTGCCGCGCGACGCCGGGTCGCGTCCTCGCCCGCCGGTGGAGAACTGCACGATCATGCCGGGGCAGTGCCGGCGCACGCCCTCCTGCACTTGCGCGAACAGCGCCGGGTCGGAGGATGGGCTCTCGTCGGGGTTGCGGACATGGATGTGCACCAGGCTCGCCCCGGCCTCGAACGCCGCATGCGTGCTCTCGATCTGTTCTGCGGGTGTGGTGGGGACGGCTGGGTTGTCCTGCTTGCGCGGCACGGAGCCGGTGATGGCAACGGCGATGACGACGGGCTGCATGAGCCTTCCCTCCTATTCGTTTTATACGTCGAAGAACACGGTTTCCCCATCCCCCTGCAGGCGGATGTCGAACACGTAGACCGCGCCGCCGTCCCGCTCCTCACGGTGCGCCAGCAGGGTTTTGCGGCGGACCGGCGGGTCGATCATGCGCAGCACGGGATCCTGCTCGTTCAGCTCGGCCTCGTCGGCGAAATACATCCGCGTCGACAGGCCGATGTTGATGCCGCGCGACACCAGCCAGAGGTTCACATGCGGCGCCATCGGCCGGTGCCCGCTGCGGCCCACGACCGCGCCGGGCTTGATGGTCTCGAAGCCGTACAGCCCCGTGGTGAAGTCCGTGCCGGCACGGCCCCAGCCACGAAAGCCCGCGTCGACCGGCTTGCCGGCTTGCTGGTCCGCGGGGTGGTTGTAGCGCCCGGCGGCGTTGGCCTGCCAGGCTTCGAGCAGGATATCCCGGCACGGCGCGCCCAGGCCGTCGAGCACGCGGCCCTCGATGCGGATGCGCTCGCCCGGCGTGTCCGGCCCGGCCAGGACGTTGCCGAACGGCCGCTCGAAGATGTCGAACCCGGCCTGGTGTGGAATGAGGCCGATATGCACGTAGGGTCCGGCCGTCTGGGACGGGGTTTCCTTGAGGGTGTCGGGCTTCGAGATCATGGCGTCAGTTCCCGCGCAACTTATTCTCGAACAGCGTGGAGCGAGTCCCGCGCAGCACGATGTCGAACCGGTAGGCGAGGCTGTCCAGAGGAATGGCCGCGTTCAGGTCGAGCTGTGCCACCAGCCGCTGCCGCGCGGCCGGGTCCGGGATGGTGCCCAGGATGGAGTCCATGGGGATCAGCGGGTCGCCCTCGAAGTACATCTGGGTGATCAGCCGCTGGGCAAAGCCCGAACCGAACAGCGAGAAGTGGATGTGCGCCGGGCGCCAGGAGTTGACATGATTGCGGAACGGATAGGCGCCGGGCTTCACGGTGCGGAAGGCGTAGCGGCCGGCGTCGTCGGTGATCATGCGCCCGCAGCCGCCGAAGTTGGGGTCGATCGGCGCAAGGTAAGTATCGTTCTTGTGCCGGTAGCGCCCGCCGGCGTTGGCCTGCCAGACCTCGACCAGCGTGTGCGGCACGCCCCGGCCCTGCTCGTCGAGCACCCGGCCGTGCACGATGGTGCGCTCGCCGATCGGCTCGCCGCCGCGGGCATAGTTCAAAATCAGGTCGTGGTCGAGCGGGCCCAGCTCGTCATGGCCGAACACCGGGCCGGTCACCTCGGACAGCGAGTTCTGCAGCGACCACAGCGGCAGGCGCGGCGAGCGCAGCACGCTGGTTTTATAACCTGGCGTGAACGCCGGCGGGTGCTGGCCGCGGTCGCGCTGGATGAACTCGTCAGCGGGCATGGTTCCGGTCCCTTCAAATGCGGCTGTCGACAGCCGGTGATTTGCGTCACGATACGCCGGGCGGCTTTGACGTCAGTGGCCCAATGCCTCGCTGCGTGCGGTTGCCCCGGCCGTCCTGTCCTCGGGATGCGCGATCTGCTTCACCATCAACGCCGCTGCGGCAATCAGTCCCGGGATGGCCAAGATCATGAAGATATCGCCGAAGGCCAATTGCCGGCGCGCCAGTTCGGCCACGAGGAACGACCCGGCGATGCCGCCGAAGCGGCCCAGGCCCAGCATCCAGGCCACGCCCGTCGCGCGCCCCTGGGTCGGGTAGAAACCGGCGGCCAGCGCGGGCAGCGACGACTGGGCCGTGTTCATGAAGGTGCCAGCGACGAACACGACCAGCACCAGCAGGCCGACGTTGCCGGCCACCTGCCCGATCGCGCAGATGGCCACGGAGGTCAGGGCGAAGCCGGCCGCGACGATCTTGTTGCCGTTGAAGCGGTCCATCAGCCAGCCGAACAGGATCGCGCCCACGCCGCCGAGCGGGAACAGGGCGGAGATGAGTGCCGCCGTCCGCGGCTCCAGCCCGGCATCCTTGAACAGGATCGGCATCCAGTTGATCAGCGCATAGAAGATCACCAGGCCCATGAAGTAGGCCACCCATAGACTGATCGAGCCCACCAGGTAGGCGCTCGAGAGCACGACGCCGGCGCCGCTGCTGGCGTTGGTCGCCGGCCCTTTCTCGGTCATGATGAACGAGGTCGCTTGGGCGGCCGTCGCGGAGATGCGGCGCAGCACGGCGCGGATGCGCTCCACCGGCTGCCGCTTGGCAACCATGTAGCGCACCGACTCCGGCAGCAACAGGAGCAGCAGCACCGTCAGCATCAGCGGCACGATCCCGCCGAAGATCAGCACGCTGCGCCAGCCGAACTGCGGGATCATCCAGGCCGCGAGGAAGCCGCCGAATGCGGCGCCCAGCGGGAAGCCGCAGAACATGGCGTTGGTGAGCGTGGCGCGCCGTGCAGCGGGGCAGTACTCGCTCATCAGCGTCACGGCATTGGGCATGGCGGCGCCGAGGCCGAGGCCGGTCGCGAACCGCCACGCCACGAGTTGGCTCAGGCTGCCCGAGAACGCCGACGCGAGGCAGGCGACGCCGATGACCAGCACCGATGCGAGCAGGACCGCCTTGCGGCCGAAACGGTCGGCCAGGGGCCCGGAGCTCAAGGCGCCAGCCGCCAGGCCGAATAGCGCCGCGCTGAGGACCGGCGCCAGATCCGGCCGCGTCACGCCCCATTCGGTGATCAGCATTGGCGCGATATAGCCGATGGCGGCGGTGTCGAACCCGTCCAGCAGGACGATGAGGAAGCACAGTCCGAAGATCACCCATTGGAAGCTCGAGAACGGGTGCTCGTTCAAAAAGGCCTGAATATCGACGCTGCGTCTTTCGGACATCGCTTTCCCCCCTTGGCGATCATAGCGGCCCCGGGCTCAGCTTGGGAGGTCCGCAGCGCATCACGCCGTTCTTGTGTTGAAGGGTGGCAGGCGCACGCCGTTCTTGGCAATGGCGACCGCGGCCATGCGTGCGACTCGTTGACGGGATCGAGCTCAGCTAAAAACTGACCAGCGCGTTCAAGCCCGAAGCAGGAAGGGCCGTCCCAGCATCGCCGGACGGTGCAGCCGGATGCGCCGCTGGTCGCGGGAGATCAGCACGAGCACGACAATGGTGCCGATGTAGGGCAGCGCCGACAGCAGCGCCGACGGGATCGCGACACCCAGCGCCTGGACATACAGCGACAGGTACATGAGCGCTCCGAAGAACCAGGCGCCCATCAGCAGCCAGAATGGCCGCCAGGCCGAGAAGGTGACCAGGGCGACCGCGACCCAGCCGCGGCCCGCGGTCATGTCCTGTGCCCAAAGCGGTGTGTAGGCCAGCGACATGTAGCCCCCCGCCAACCCCGCCAGCGCCCCGCCGAACAGCACGGCGGCATAGCGGATGGCCACGACGGGATAGCCGAGCGAATGCGCCGCGTCGTGCGAGTCGCCGACGGCCCGCAGCACCAGTCCGATATGGGTGCGGCCAATGACCCAGGCGACCACGGCCAAGATGGCCAACGAGAAGTAGACAAGCGCGTCATGGCCGAACAGCACCGGGCCGAGCACCGGGATGTCCGAAAGCATCGGAATAGCCAGCTTCGGCAAGGTCGGCGCCGCGATGCCGACATAGCCCGCGCCGAGCAGGGCGCTGAAGCCGCGGCCGAAGATCGTGAGCGCCAGCCCGGTCGCGGTCTGATTTGCCTGCAGGGTCAAGGTCAGCAGCGCGAACAGCAGCGCCAATGCCATGCCGGCGAACACGGCGGCCAGCAGGCCAAGCGAGGTGGACCCGGTGCCCTCGGCGGCCGCGAAGGCGGCGATGGCGCCGGCCAGCATCATGCCCTCGACGCCGAGGTTGAGCACGCCCGCCCGCTCCACCACCAATTCGCCGACCGCGGCCAGCAGCAGCGGAGTGGAGGCAGCGATGACGCTGACGAGGAAGCTCGTGACCAAATGAGACATCATGCGGCCTGACGGTTGGGCAGCCAGCGGATGCGATGCAGCAGCAGGACGTCGCAGCCGAGCAAATAGAACAGGAGTATCCCCTGGAAAATACCAGTCACCGCATTCGGCAGGCCGAGCTGGATCTGCGCGGCGTCGCCCCCGAGATACGAGAGGGCGAGCAGCAACCCGGCGGGGATGGCGCCAAGCGGATTGAGCCGGCCGAGGAACGCTACGATGATCGCCGTGAAGCCGTAACCCGACGAGATCGCGGTGGTGAGCTGTCCCACCGTGCCCGCAGCCTCGAAAATGCCGGCGAGCCCAGCGAGCCCGCCGCTGATCAGCATCGCGACCCAGACCAGCCGGTTCTCGCTGAACCCGGCGAAGCGGGCGGCGCGCGGGGCGTGGCCGAGCACGCGGAACTGGAAGCCCAGAATGGACCGTTCGAGCATGAGCCACAGGCCGATGGCGATCAGCGGCGCGAGGGCGATGCCGATGTGCACGTTGGTGTTCCCAATCAGGCGGGGTATGGCCGCCTCGTCGGAAAACATCGCGGTTTGCGGAAAGCCGAAACCCTCCGGATCGCGCCAGGGACCCGTGACGAGGTAGATCAGCAGGTATTGGACGATGTAGGTCATCATCAGGCTCGTCAGGATTTCGTTGGCGTTGAAGCGGATCCGCAGCCAGGCGACCAGCCCGCCGCCCGCCATGCCCCCGATCACGCCGGCCACGAGCATGCCGGGCAGGACGACCCATGACGGGGCGTCCGGCAGGGCCAGCGCGAGGCCGCCGCCGAAGATCGCGCCAAGGGTGAACTGCCCCTCGGTGCCGATGTTCCAGATATTGGCGCGGTAGGCGAGCGAGAGGCCCACGCCCATCATGATCAACGGCGCCGCCTTCACGACCAGGGCCGCCAGTCCATCCGGGGCCAGCAAGGGCGACACCAGGAAGGTGTAGACCGTGCGGAGCGGCGGCCGTCCCATGATGGCAAAGATCAGCCCCGAGGTGATGCACGTCAGCAGCAGCGCCAGGACCGGCGAGCCGTAGCGCCAGAACCGGGACTCGAAGCCGCGCGGCACGATGCTAAGCATGCACGGCCTCCGCGGCGGTGGGCGTGGCGCCGCCCATCAGCCGACCGATCGACTCGACCGTCGCCTCCCGCGTCGGCACCGGTTCCGACAGCCGGCCGCCGGCGATGACGGCGATGCGGTCGGCCAGGACGAAGATCTCGTCGAGGTCCTGCGAGATGATGACGACGGCGGCGCCAGCCTGGGCCAGCGCCATGATGGCCTCATGGATGGCCAGCGCCGCGCCGGCATCGACGCCCCAGGTCGGCTGGTTGATCACCAGCACGCTCGGGTTCTGCAGGACCTCCCGGCCGACCAGGAATTTCTGCAGGTTGCCGCCAGACAGCGAGCGCGCCTCGGCCGCCGGGCCGGTGGTGCGCACGTCGAAGCGGTCGATGATGCTCTGGGCGAAGGCCGCCGTCCGCTTGCGGTCGATGAACCAGAACCGCAGCAGCGATCCGTTCAGGAATCCCGACAGGAAGGCGTTCTCCGACAGCGACATGGCCGTGACCGCGCCGTGGCCGTTGCGCTCCTCCGGCACGAAGCAGCCGCGCAGCCGGCGGCGGCCGTGCGGGCCCATGTGCCCGGCCGCGACGCCGTCGATCATGACGCTCTCGGGCCGACCCGCCAGGATTTCGCCGGACAGCGCGTCCATCAGCTCGCCCTGTCCGTTGCCGGCGATGCCCGCCAGCCCGAGGATCTCGCCGCCGGCAAGGGTGAGCGAGATGTCCTTGAGGTCGGTGCCGAACTGGTGCGGCGAGCGTATCGTCAAGCGGTCGAGCACCAGGCGGGGCGGGGCGTTGCTGATGACGCGGGGGCGGGGCGTTGGCGCGCTCAGCTCGGCGCTGATCATGATCTCCGCCAGCTCCTTGACGGTTTTTTGCGCCGGGGCGCAGCGCGCGACGTTGCGGCCGAGCCGCATGATGGTCGCCGCCGAGCACAGGGCGCGGACCTCCTCGAGCTTATGGCTGATATAGAGGATGGAGCAGCCCTCGGCGGCGAGGCGGCGTAGGGTGCCGAACAGGCGATCGACCTCCTGCGGCGTCAGTACGGAGGTCGGCTCGTCCATGATCAGCAGCTTGGGGGACTGCAGCAGGCAGCGCACGATCTCGATCCGCTGCCGCTCGCCGACCGAGAGGTCGTGCACCACGCGGTCGGGATCGAGCGGCAACCCGTATTCGGTGGAGATGCCGACGATGCGCTCGCGCAGGCCCACGCGCTCCGGCGCGGTCGCGAGGCCGAGCGCGATGTTCTCGGTGACCGTCAGGGCCTCGAACAGCGAGAAATGCTGGAACACCATGCCGACGCCGAGCCGCTGCGCCTCGCCGGGGCTGCGGATGCTGACCTTCTTCCCCTCCCAGACGATCTCGCCGGCGTCGGGCTTGGTGACGCCGTAGATGATCTTCACCAGCGTGCTCTTGCCGGCGCCGTTCTCGCCGAGCAAGGCGTGTATCTGGTTGCGCTCGACCGTGAGCGACACGCCGTCATTGGCCAGGCAGCCCGGATACTGCTTGGTGATGCCGTGCATGACGAGCAGCGGCCCCGGCGGCCCGGCCTCCTGTGGCGCGACCTGCAGCATCCGGCCGCCTAGGTCAGCTTCCCGTCGACGCCCTGCACCAGCCATTGCAGCGACGACAGGGCGCCATCGTCCATCACCTTGCCGGCCGGCAGCTTCACCGTGCCGCCCTGGTCGGTCAGCGGCCCGGCGAAAACGAGGTTCTTCCCCGCCTTCACGGCTTCGACGGTATCATTCGCCATCGCGACCACGTCGGGCGGCATGTTGGTGAACGGCGCCATGCCGAGCAGGCCACTGTCGAAGCCGCCCCAGATGTCGGTGCTCTTCCAGGTGCCGCCGATCACATCGCCGATCCGCTTGATGTAGTATGGCGCCCAGATGTCCGTCGACGCGGTCAGCTGCGTCGACGGGGCGAACTTCGTCATGTCGGTCGACTGCCCGAACGCCTTGATGTTGCGGCTGGCCGCCGCCTGCAGCGGGGCCGGGCTGTCGGTATGCTGGGTGATGATGTCGCAGCCCTGGTCCATCAGCGCCTTGGCCGCGTCGCCCTCCTTCGGCGGGTCGTACCAGGAGTTCACCATGATGAACTTCAGCTTTGCCTCCGGGTTGACCGACCGCATGCCGAGCATGAAGGCATTCAGCCCCTGCACGACCTCCGGCACCGGCAGCGAGCCGACATAGCCGGCCAGGCCCGCCTTGCTGAGCTTGCCGGCGATGACGCCCTGCACATAGCGCGCCTGGTAGAAGCGTATATTGTAGGTCGAGACGTTCGCGTCGCGCTTGTAGCCGGTGGCGTGCTCGAAGAAGACCGTGGGATGCCGCTTCGCCGCCCGAAGCACGTAGTTCATGTAGCCGAACGAGGTCGCGAAGATCAGCTTGTGGCCCGAGGAGGCGAGGTCGTTCAGCACCTTCTCTGAATCCGGTCCCTCGGCGACGTTCTCGACGAAGGTCGTTTGGATTTGGCTGCCGAAATGCTCGACGGCGGCCTTGCGCGCGACGTCGTGCTGGTAGGTCCAGCCGAAGTCGCCGACGGGCCCGAGATACATGAAGCCGACCTTGAGGGGATCGGCAGCCGCGGCGGGCCGGATGACGGACGGCAAGGCGGAAAGCGCCGCCCCGGCACTGGCAATCTGGACGAATGTGCGCCGCTGCAATGGGACCTCCATGAAGTGAGACTGTCGGCTTTGGCGTTGAGCGAGCACTTGGTCCAAGGACGGCCGCCTGTTCGATGCAGAACTGCCTAGACTGGCTTGCTGCACTCGGCGTCCTCAAACTTCCATACCTCCCATAGTTAGGCAATTCATGTACCACATGATCGCCCGTGCACTCCCAAGTTCGGCTAGTGCAGTGCTGATCAGTTTCACGGCGCGAAATCGACGTGGTTGCTCAAATTCTGGACGATCCGTTTGTTGAATGAATGTCGCTCCCGGACCGCACCCGCCGAGTTCCGTGCGGCCGGCAAATTGCTTGCAATCGCGCGTAGCTGCCGGAAACGGCATAGGGGAGGGTGACATGAACATCGGCGCCGATGGCGATGACGAGCGGTATCTTCGGCTTTCTTTCGACGTGGCGCGCCGGTCCCGTGCGGACGGACGCCATCCGTTTGGTGCGATCCTGGTCGGACCAGATGGGGCCGTCCTGCTCGAGCAGGGCAACGGCGTCTCGGGAGACGAGCCCGACCTGACTGCGCATGCCGAGCGGCTGCTGGCCAGCACGGCGTCCAGACGGTTCGGCGCCGCGCTGCTCGCGGCTTGCACCCTTTACAGCTCCGCCGAGCCCTGTGCGATGTGCGCGGGCGCGATCTACTGGGCGGGCATAGGCCGGGTCGTTTATGGCCAATCCGAGCACGGATTAAAGATGCAGACCGGCGCACATCCCGAGAACCCGACCCTGGATCTGCCGTGCCGCACGGTTTTCGCCGCCGGACAGCGGCAGGTCGACGTCACCGGTCCCTTGCTCGAGGAGGAGGCCGCGACATTGCAGGCGGACTTCTGGGCAAGCCGGCGTTAACGCTGCGGCGTATGAAGATGTAAAACAGTGCAACGGGGGTTAACGTCGACCCCCGTAGCTATGTTTCTGCCAGTCCAGTCACAAAGCTGGCATATCGCTTGCTACGCCCTGCTCCGCAACCAGGCAAACCCTTCTGTGGAGTATTTCACCCAATGACCCCAGCTCGGACGGCGAAAGCTGCTATTGTATTCGCTGCGTTGGCGCTTTCGCCATCTTATGCACACGCTTGGGGCATTGATTATCAGGACACCTATCTCAGCATCCGATATCTCGGCCAGGACAAGCAGCCCGGCTACGGCAAGAACGTCAACGAGGTCGCCGGCAACATCGCCTACGCGAATGGATGGACCTACGGATCGAACTTCGTCAGCCTCGACTTCGAGGACTTCAACCACCGCGGAGACCCGGCGAACAGCGTGACCGGCGCCGCGGACTCGAACTCGTTCGAGCTCTATGCCGTGTTCCGCACCGTTGCCAGCGGCAACAAGATTACCGGCAGCAACATGTTCAGCTATGGCCCGATCCGCGACGTCGGCATCCAGTTTGGCCTCGATCTCGACACGCAGAACGACCAGTTCGCCTCGTATAAGAAGCTCATCACCGTCGGGCCGCAGTTCTCGATCAACGTCCCCAGGGGGTTCTGGAACATCACCGTCGGCCTGGCCCACGAATGGGACACCAATGCCTTCCTCGTGAACGGCAACGGCACGAACTTCGATCCGACCTACTTCATCGAGACGGCGTGGGCGTTTCCCTTCGCGGCTGGGCCGGTTCCGCTGAACTTAACCGGCTTTGCGACCCTCGTCGGACCGAAAGGCGGCGGCGCCACCGGCGATTTCTATCATCGCATCGAGATCATCCTGCACCCGAAGCTGATGGTCGATGTGGGAGCGCTGATCGGCTACGCGCCGAAGAAGCTGGAGGCCGGGGTCGGCTTCGAGTACTGGCACAACAAGTTCGGCAATGTCCCGCAATACGTCCCGGGAACGGAGCAGCGGGCGGCCTTCGTCGAGGTTGGATACCACTTCTGACGATCACAAGCGGTGCAGACGCGGCGTCGGCGGTGCTGACGCCGCCAGCATTGCAACTGCCTACGCCGCAAAGCGTTCGTTTTGCCAGCCGAAGTTTCAACTGCGGACCGGTCGTATCCGCGACTTCGACCTCATGTCGAGAAGGAGTTTTTAAATGTCGTTCAAGGCGATGCTGGCCGTTGGCTTGCTTTCTAGCGTTTGCGCAGGGGCGGCGTTCGGCCAAACCTCATCGGGTCCGACGCCGGCCATGCCGTCCACAACCACGACGCCGCCCCGCAACCCGATGCTTGGCCGCCCGGGATCGAGCAGCCAGCCGACAACGCGCCGCAACTCCGCATCGGCCCGCGCCGCCGCGGCTGCGAGGGCCGACAAGCAGCCGCCGGGCACGGAAAACGGCAATCAGCCGGATCGTGCGGCAGCTGGCGGTGGTGCGCGTTAGCTCCGCATCGCCGACTCCAGGTTAGCCTTGCGCATGGACCATACCCTCGACGCCTTGAACGCCGCCTCCGTGGCCGATTTGACTGCGGCCCTCGGTGCGGTGTTCGAGGACGCGCCCTGGGTCGCCGAGCAGGCCGCTGCCGCCCGTCCCTTCGCGACGGTCACGGCACTGCACGAGGCAATGCTCGCCGCCGTGCACGCCGCACCTGCTGAGCGCATCCTGGCCTTCCTGCGCGGCCACCCGGAATTGGCGGGCGCCGCAGCTATGGCGGGGACGGTCGGCGCCCACTCGATGGCTGAACAGGCGGCCCTTGGCCTGCAGCGCCCGGCGGATGACACCGATGCGATCGCCGGGCTGAACGCGGCCTACGCCGGCCGCTTCGGCTTCCCGTTCATCCTGTGCATACGCCGCTACACCCGCGACGCCCTGTTGGCCGAATTCAAGCGCCGATTGCAGGGCGATCCGGCGTCGGAACGGGACGCGGCGTTGCGGGAAATCGGCTACATCACCCGGCTGCGCCTGGCGGACCAGGTCGCCGGCCCCGGTATGCCCGTGGTCAACGGGACGCTGACCACGCACGTCCTGGACGCCGCCGTCGGCCGGCCGGCGAGCGGCGTTGCCATGCAGCTGTTCGAGGTGAGGGGCGACGGCACCGCCCTGCTTAGTCGCAGCGTCACCAACACCGACGGCCGCACGTCGCAGCCGCTGTTGTCCGGCGCGCCGCTGCGCATTGGCGTCTACGAGCTGCGCTTTCACGTCGGCGACTATTTCGGTGGTTCCGCGGCGCAGCGCCCGCCGTTCCTGGACGTCATTCCCATCCGTTTCGGCATCTCCGAACCCGAGGCGCACTATCACGTCCCGCTGCTCGTCAGCCCCGGCGCCTACTCGACCTACCGCGGAAGCTGACGGCTGCAGGACGGGCGGCGCTGGTCAGCGGCCGACCATGCATTCGATCTGGCCGTGCGGCTCGTCCGTCGGCATGAACACCATGTTGTCCGCCGACAGGCCGAACGGCTCCAGGCGGATCGGCAAGTAGTGCTTGTTCGGACACGCCATGCGGATCGTGGCCAATTCCGGCACTGCCGCCAATGCCGCCTCACCCATCCGATACAGGCTGTCTTGGACGCCGTGGCTATAAGTGGTGGCGAACACCTCGAGCATCGTCGACAGCACGTGCGCGTTGGCGGCGTCGTAGTCCGCCGGCGGCCGCAGCCACGTCCAGCTCGCATCCATCGCAGTCGCCGCGATGCGGTCCTCCGTCGGCGGCAGGGTGGTGTAGTCGTCCATCACGTAGTCCACCCAGCCCGAGGCAGTCGTTTTCATGAATGTATAGCCCGCGATGCCCGAGACGATCGCCGTCGCCCCGCGTGTGGCGATGACCTCCGCCGTCGGCTGCCCGTTGCCGTCCAGCACGAAGCTGTGCGGGTGCGCGGTGCCGCCGAAGCTCGCGCGCGTCCACCGGGTCTCACGCGTCGTCACCCGCACCTGTTCGATCTGCGGGTAGCGCGCGAGGAAGCGTGCGGCCAGCGCCTCGCCGTACAGCTCGGCGCTGGCGGTGAGGTTCTCGCGCGCGACGATGTGGGTGATGTTCTTGATGGTGTCGGTCGCGACCACGGTGCGGTTGTCGCCGGCAGTGTAGGCGGCGGCAAAGTCCCCCTGCAGCAGGGTCAGCACGCTCAGCTCGCGTACCGCGTTGTAGTCGCCGTCGCGATGCACGCGCATCACCCGGACACGACCCTTGCCATAGCTATTTTGGATCAGCGGCACAGGTGGGCCTCCTTAGGCATGGTCGGCCACCACCAGCGGGGCGGTGTTCGCCCCGGCGGTGAGCTGGTCCGGGTTGAAGAATGCGTTCAGCGCCACCGCCGTCACGGAGGCGAGCAGGATGCCGCTGTCCAGCATCGTCTTCATCATCTCCGGCGCCGACTTGAACAGCGTCGGCGCGACGAGCGGGATCATGCCGAAGCCGATGGAGATCGCCACGATGAAGAGGTTGCCACGCCGCCCCTCGTAGTCGACCGAGGCGAGGATGCGTATCCCGGTTGCCGCGACCATGCCGAACATGACCACGCCCGCGCCGCCCAGCACGCACTGCGGCACCGAGGCCGCGATGAAGGCGAGCTTGGGCAACAGCCCGAGCAGCAGCATGATGCCGCCGCCCGCGACGCACACCATCGGGCTGGTTACCCCAGTGACGCCCACCAGCCCCACGTTCTGCGAGAACGAGGTGTAGGGGAACGTGTTGAAGATGCCGCCGATGAGCGTGCCGACCCCATCCGCGCGCAGGCCGCGGGCGAGGTCGTCCTGCGACACCGGCCTACCCACCATGGTGCCGAGCGCCAGGAACATGCCGGTGCTCTCGATCATCACGACGATCATCACCAGGCACATCGACAGGGCCGCAACGAGATCGAACCGTGGGATGCCGAACTGCAGCGGCCTGACGATGGCGAACCAGGGCTGCGCCTCCAGCCCGTCGAGGCTCCCCCATCCCAATGCGAGGGTGAGGAGATAGCCCGCCACGATGCCGATCAGCACTGCGGTATTGCGCAGGAACCCCGTGCTGAAACGCAGCAGCAGCAGGATAATGAGCAGCACGAGGCCTGCCACGCCCAGATAGCCCGGCGCGCCGAAATCCGGCGCGGTCGGGCGTCCGCCGCCGATCCAGTTGATGCCGATCCGCATCAGCGTGATGCCGATCACCGTGATGATCGATCCCGTGACCACCGACGGAAAGAAGCGCAGCAGGCGGCTGATGAACGGGGCCACCAGGATGCCGAATATCCCGGCCGCGATCACCGAACCGAAGATCACCGGCAGGCCGAGGGCCGGGTTGTTGGCCATCGCCAGCATCGGCGACAGCGACGCGAAGGTGACGCCCATCATGATCGGCAACCTGATGCCGACCGGGCCCACGCCGAATGCCTGGATGAAGGTCGCGACGCCGCAGGCGAACAGGTCCGCGTTGATCAGCGACGCAATCTGGTCCAGCGGCAATTTCAGCGCAGCACCCAGGATCAACGGTACCGCGACCGCCCCGGCGTACATGACCAGCACGTGCTGGATCGCCAGGATGATGAGACGCAGTGGCGGGGGCGTAGCGGACGATAGGGCTGGCTGCGTCACATCGGTTTCCTCGTTCACGCCAGCTTTATCTGGCAAAGGTCGTGCCACCCTGGTTTGTTCACCGCTGGATCGATCTTCGGCGGCACGGCCGGTTCGCCAGCCTGTCAGCCACGCCGCAGCGCGGTTATACCTGTTGCGCAATGCATGGTGAATTGATCAAAGAATAGGCGTTTGGCATAATTGCCCAATATCTAAGCTAAATCTGCTTTAGGGGTGGCTGCCTATCCCATTAACCTCGAAACGATGTTTATGATTGAACATGGCAGAACCCAAAGATCAGCTCGCCGGTAGCGACCCCGTGGACGATCAGGCGCGACGGCTCGGCAGCCTGCTGATGGCGCAGCTCGATCAGCTCGCGACCTTCACATCCATCCCGGATGGCTTGACCCGGCTGTTTCTTACGCCCGCACACAAGGCGGCGGCCCTGCAGGTTGCGGCGTGGATGCGCGACGCCGGGCTGCAGGCCGAGATCGATGCGATCGGAAACGTGGTCGGGCGCTCGCACCTCATCGCAGAGTGCCGGCCTGTGCTGCTGCTCGGCTCCCATATCGACACCGTGCGTCAGGCGGGGCGCTATGACGGGAGCTTTGGCGTCCTCGCCGCCATCGCAGCCATCACGGAACTGCGGGCGCGGGGAGTGGCGCTGCCGTTTGCAGTCGAGGTCATCGCCTTCGGTGACGAGGAAGGCGTGCGCTTCCCGTCCACAATGGCAGGGTCCCGGGCGGTCGCTGGCTGCTTCGACCCGGCGACTCTGAACATGGTCGACGCGGATGGCGTCAGCCTGCGTGCGGCGCTCGTTGCGTTCGGCTGCGACCCGGACGGCGTCGCTGCGATGCCGTCCGGGTCGGCGCGGGCAGGCGGTCCTATACTGGGCTACATCGAGGTGCATATCGAGCAGGGGCCGGTCCTGGAGGCACAGAACCAGCCGCTGGGCATCGTGACCGCGATTGCGGGTGCGACGCGCCTTCGCGCCACGGTGAACGGGACCGCCGGACATGCCGGCACGGTGCCGATGTGGATGCGCCACGACGCGCTCGTGGCGGCGGCGGGCATGGTCATGGCCATCGAGCACGTCGCCGGCACGCGCCGTGGCCTGGTCGCGACCGTCGGCGAGATGCACGTGAGGCCGGGGGCGCCCAACAGCATACCGGGCGAGGTCGAGTTCAGCGTGGACATCCGTGCCGGGGATGATGCAGTGCGCCTGCAGGGCGTGGCGGCGATCCGGTATGCGATCACACAGGTCGCGTCCGAACGTGGCGTGCGCCTGCATTGCGAGGTCGTCCATGACGCGCCCGCCGTCACCTGCGCGCCCGAACTGCAGGCCGATTTGCAGCGGGCTGTCGAGAGCATCGGCATCCCACCGCTGCATTTGGCCAGCGGCGCCGGTCATGACGCGATGATGATAGCAAGGTTTTGTCCGATCGGGATGCTGTTTACCCGCTGCTGGCGTGGAATCAGCCATAATCCTGCGGAGGCCGTCACTGTCCTCGATGCCGGCCTGACCGTGCTGGCGCTGTGCGCCTACCTGCAGGACCTCCGGCCTTGATTCAACTTGAGGGCCTGATTTCCGGGCCAGATGCAGCTGCAGCGCAAAGCCGGGCGTTGATGGGGTGCGCAGCGGTCCGCGGCATGCTTCCGCTGGCCTACGTTCCTCAGCCAGGAGACCGATGATGCCCGAGCCAACGCAGCCCCTCGAAGCGCAGGACCTGCCGATCGGCGTGAACGCCAGCGGCATGCGCACGGAAAACGACAGCATGGGCGTCGTGGAGGTGCCGGCCGACCGGTATTGGGGCGCGCAGACCCAGCGCAGCCTAATCCACTTCTCGATCGGCAACGACCGGATGCCGATCGAGCTCGCGCGCGCCTACGGCATCGTGAAAAAAGCCGCGGCGCTGGTCAACAAGCGGGATGGGCGCCTCGAGGCGTGGAAGGCGGACGCGATCGTGCGCGCGGCCGACGAGACGATCGCGGGTCAGCTCGACGACCACTTCCCGCTGTATGTCTGGCAGACCGGGTCCGGCACCCAGTCCAACATGAACATCAACGAGGTGCTGTCGAACCGCAGCATCCAGCTGTTCGGCGGCGAGCTGGGCAGCAAAAATCCGGTGCATCCGAACGACGATGTCAACATGGGCCAGTCGAGCAACGACACCTTTCCGACGGCGATGCACGTCGCCGCGGTGCAGGAGATCGACGAGCGCCTGCTGCCGCAACTCGACGCGTTGGCGGCCGCTATCGAGGCCAAGGCGCAGCGGTGGATGGACGTGGTCAAGATCGGCCGCACCCATCTGGAGGACGCGGTGCCGCTGACGGTGGGGCAGGAGTGGTCGGGCTACGCGCACCAGATCCGCGATGCCATGGCGGAGGTCGCGCATAGCCGGGGCGGGCTGTATGAGCTCGCGGCCGGCGGCACGGCGGTCGGCACCGGGCTGAACGCGCCCGAGGGGTTCAGCGTCAAGATCGCGGCCGAGATCGCCCGGCTGACCGGGCGGCCGTTCGTGACCGCGCCCAACAAGTTCGCCGCCCAGGGCTCGCTCGACGCCATGGTGCGGGCCAGCGCCGCATTGCGCGGGGTCGCGGTCGCGCTGATGAAGATCGCCAACGACATGCGCTGGCTGGCGTCGGGCCCGCGCTGCGGCCTGGGCGAGCTGCTGCTGCCGGAGAACGAGCCCGGCAGCTCCATCATGCCCGGCAAGGTCAACCCGACCCAGTGCGAGGCCATGGTGATGATCGCCATCCAGGTGATCGGCGAGGACACGGCGGTGGCGTTCGCGGGCAGCCAGGGCAACTTCGAGCTGAACACGATGCGGCCGATCATCATCAACAACTTCCTGCATTCGGCGCGCATCCTGGCGGACGGCAGCGAGAAGTTCCGGGTGCATTCGGTCGAGGGCACCGAGCTCAACTACAAACGAATCGAGCAGCACCTCAGCGAGTCGGTGATGCTCGTCACCGCCCTCAGCCCGGTGATCGGCTACGACAAGGCGTCCGCGATCGCCCATACGGCGATGGAGGAGGGGCTCACGCTGCGGGATGCGGCGGTGCGGTCCGGCGACATCGGCGCAGACCAGTTCGACGAGATCGTCGATCCCACGAAGATGGTCGGCACCGGCCTCGCGGGCGCCTGACCGGAACGCGCCGGGTTGGCGTCAATGCGCCCCCGGCCCGCCGCCGCCCCCGGTCTTGCTGGACATCAGGAAGCAGAACGGCACGATCATGAACGATATGATGGCGGTGGTCATGAACACGTCGCTGTAGGCGAGGATCGCGGCCTGCGCATGGAGCTGCTGATACAGCCAGTTGGTCGCCTGCTGCGCGGTTCCCCCCGCAGGATTGCCTCGGGCCAGAAAGGCCCCCTGCAGGTCGTTCATCGTCATTGTGTAGCCGCGGTCCAGCAGCGAGGTGTGCGACACAAGGTGGGCCTGGCGTATCTGGCTGCGCTCGGTCACCAGCGCAGTCGCGCCGGAGATAGCGAGCGAGCCGAAGTAGTTGCGGAACATGGTGAACAATGCGGCCGCATCGGCGTTCGCCGTCTTCGGTAGGGTCGAGAAGGCGATCTGGCTGATCGGCACGAACATGAAACCTAAGCCGACGGTCTGCGCAGCCCGCATGTAAGCCAGCGTCTTGAAGTCGATGTTGGGCACGAGGTAGTGCGAGTAGATCAGCGAGCATCCCATGATGAAGAAGCCGGTGGCGACGATGTATTTGAGCGGCATCACGGACGTGAGCTTCCCCACGATCGGAATAAGGCAGATCACCACCACGCCGCCCGGCGATAAGATCAGCCCGGACCAGGTCGCGGTGTAGCCGAGCTGCTGCTGCGCCAGTTGCGGGATCACCACGGCGCTGGAATACAGCACCGACGCCATGGCCGCGATCATCAGGCAACCGAGCGCGAAGTTCTTGTCCGCCATTACACGGATGTTCACCACCGGCTTCTTTGCATAGAGCAGCCAGGCGATCGCGCCGGCGATGCCAAGCAGCGCCAGGATGAACATGGTCATGATGAAAGGGGAGCCGAACCAATCGTCGTCCTCGCCGCGGTCGGCCACCACCTCGAGGCAGCCCAGCCCGATGGTGATCAGCGACAGGCCGATGTAGTCCACGCCGGCCGGACGCGCCTTGGCCCAGGGCGGATCCTCCACCAGCGCCTGCACGGCGAAGAAGGTCGCGATCCCGATCGGCACGTTGATGAAGAACACCCAGCGCCAGGAGTAGGTGTCGGTGAGGAACCCGCCCAGTGTCGGCCCCAGCACCGGGGCGACGATGGTGGCGATCGCGGTAATGGCGAACGCCTTGCCTCGCTGCGCCGGCTTGAAGGTGTCGAGGATGATAGACTGCTGGTTCGGCTGCAGCCCGCCGCCGAAGAAGCCCTGCATGAGGCGGAATACGACCAGCTCGCCAAGGCTGGTGGATGCGCCGCACAGGAAGGAGCAGACGGTGAAGCCCGCGATGCAGATTAGGAAATAGCGCTTGCGGCCGAACACGCTGCTGAGCCAGCCGGAAATCGTCAGCACGATGCCGTTGGCGAGCAGATAGGACGTGAGCGCCCAGGTCGCCTCGTCGTAGCCGACCGCGAGGTTGCCGGCGATGTGCGGCAGCGACACGTTGACGATGGTGGTGTCCAGCACCTCCATGAATGCGCCGAGCGTCACGACGACGGCGACCAGCCAGGGGTTATGGCTGGACTTCCACTCCTGCTTGCCTTCGCCGCCGGGGTTATTCCCGACGCTCTTGGTGCCGGCAGCCTCGCTCATTTCCCGGCCTCGCTCATTCGAAGAACACCGTCGGTGTGACCGATAGGCCGAGCGGCAACGGCAGGTTGGGGTCGAGGCCGCTGTCGATCACGATCTTCACCGGCACGCGTTGCACGATCTTCACGTAGTTGCCGGTCGCGTTCTCGGCAGGGAAGGCGCTGAAGCGGGAGCCGGAGCCGAGCTGGATCGAGTCGACATGGCCGCGCAGCTTGAGGCTCGGATAGGCGTCGACCTCGAACTCCACCCGCTGGCCCGGCCGCATCCGGGCCAGTTGGCTCTCCTTGTAGTTCGCCGTCACCCAGACCTCCGGCGTCACCAACGCCATGATCTGGGCGCCGGACTGCAGGTAGTTGCCGCTCTCCACGTTGCGCCGGGTCACCCAACCGTCCTGCGGCGCAACGATATGGGTATAGGCCAAGTTCAACTCCGCCGTGTCGAGCTGCGCCTGCGACTGCGTCACCTGCGCCTGCGCCTGCTGCACCTGGGCGGCAACGAGGGCGACGTTCAGCTTGATCGGGCGGTTGATGTCCACGTTCGCCTCCTGCGAGCCCGTGGTGGCGCCGGCAGCGGCGGCGGCAGCCACGGCGGCATCGATGTCCTGCTGCGTGGTGGCGCGCGGGTCGACGCTGCGCTGGCGCTTCAGGTCCGCGGCTGCCTTTTGCTGCTGGGCGCGCGCCTGGTCGCGCTGCGCCTCCGCCTGCTTCAGCCGGGCCGGGAAGGTGTCCTTGGCGAGGTCCAGGTTGGCTTTTGCGTTTTCGAGCTGCGCCTGGGCGACCTCGACCTGCGCCTTCGCCTGGTCGCGGGCGGCGACGTAGGGCCGGGTGTCGATCTGCACCAGCAGGTCGCCCTTATGGACGAACTGGTTGTCGTTGACGGCCAGGGTCACGACGTAGCCGCTGACCTGCGGGGCGACCAGAATGGCGCGGCCCTCCGTGTAGGCGTCGTCGGTGCCGACCTGGTTGCGATGCAGGAACCACCAGATGCCGCCCGCGATCGCGCCGATCACGACGACGATCGCCAGGATAATCAGCGGCAGGCGGGAGTTCTTGTTCTTGCCGTCTTTCCCGCCGTCCTCGCCGTCGCCCTGCTTGGCAGCTGCGTCGCTTTCGCCCCCATTGTCCTTGACGTCAGGCTTGGCGGGTTTCTGCTTGCCGGGGTCGGCATCGCTCCTGGGCAGGCTTCGCGGCTTGGAAACTGTGGCGTCGCTGGCATCGTCAGCGTCTCCAAACCGCTCTTTAACGTCGCGCTGATCGTCCATGAATGATCCTGAGTGCTATGCAGGCAGGGCGATGCAGCCCGGAGTGCAGAAAGAGGCCTTGGCAGCAACGTCTCCACTCGCCTCGGGATTGCGGGCCGGTCATTCAAATCCCCTGGCAAGCGTTCGACCGCCGACGGTCATTGCATGGCGGCGAGCATTGCGGCCGGGTTCTCGCCGAGGTCGGCCGCAATCCAGTCGCGGCGCATCGTGAACAGCTCGATGAGCGCAGCCGTGTCCGCATCGCGGCCCAGGCCCGCCGCAGCGGCGACGCGTCCGTCCTTCACGTAGTAGGCGAGGAACCCCGGCTTGCCCGCGTCGCCCTCGCCTGCGTCGCCGTGCAGCACGACGCTGTCCCATTCTGCGGCGTGGCCGACGTAGTCGAGCCGCTTCATATATTGGATGGTCCAGAAAAACGGAATTGCGTCATAGCGGGTCGCGTGGCCCAGCATGTTCAGGGCCGCCACCCGGCCATGCTGCTCCGCCACGCGCCAGTGCTCGACCCGGATCGGCTCGCCGTCGCCGCGATGCGGGAAGCTGGCGATGTCGCCGGCCGCGTACAAACCCGGCGCCGCACATAGACTCGCATCGACGACGATGCCGCCGTCATCGCGCCGGTCCAGGCCGTCGGCATAGGACGTGGCAGGCCTGACCCCAAAGCCGACCACGACGAGGTCGGCCGCGATCCGCTCCCCGCTGTCGAGCACCACGCCGGATACCTGCCCATCGCCCTCCAGCGACGCCACCCCGCTGCCCAGCCTAAACGCAACGCCGTGCTGCTCGTGCAGGCCGACAAAGGCGCGGCCGACCTGCTCGCCGAGCTGCTTGGCGAAAGGCGCGGCTTCCCTGCCGACCACGGTTACGTCCAGCCCGCGCTCGCGCAGGCTCGCCGCCACCTCCATGCCGATGAAGCTCGCGCCCAGGACTACGGCGCACCTGCTGCGTTCGGCCTGCAGCAGGATGGCGTCGGCGTCGGCGCGGCTACGCAGGGTGTAGACGTGGCCCAGCGCGGCGCCAGGCATTGATGGCACCACGGGCGTGCCGCCGGTCGCGAGCAGGGCGGCGTCGTAGTCCAGCACGGAGCCGTCCGCGCAGACGATCCGCCGGGCCTGCGCGTCGATGCGCGTGACCTGCGCCGTGCGCCGCTCGATCGCGTGCTCGCGATAGAAGTCCTGGGTCTGCAGCGGCGACTTCTCCGCGCCTTTCCGGCCGGACAAGGCATACTTGCTCAGTATGGTTCGGTCATATGGAACCCGGTTCACCGTATCGAGCATGACGACCCGGCCCGTGAAGCCTGCCTCGCGCAGGGTCTGCGCCGCGGCTGCCCCCGCGCCGCCCGCACCGACGATGACGAAGCAGCGTGCGTCGGGTGCCGCGGAGGGGCCCGCTGGCGCGGGGGCCGGCGTGGCGAGCAGGATGCGGCCGCCGTCCAAGCGCACATCGTAACGCGGCAGCGCGTCGAGCGCCGGCGGGTCCAACACTGCCCCGGTCCGGATACAGAATGCCGCCTTGTGCCACAGGCAGACAATCCGGTCGCCGCTGCGGACTCCTTGGGCCAGCGGTCCGCCGGCATGGGGGCAAGTGGCGCCAACTGCGTGCACGGCGTCGCCGTCCCGTATCAACAGTATTTTTTCGCCGTCGACTTCGACCTGTTTCATGCCGTCCGGCTGGATCGCGTCCAAAACAGCGGCTTCGACTTCATACTGCAATATGTACTGTTCCCATCAATGCGCGTCGTTATTGCGAGCCGGTTCCGGCGCGGCAATCCAGTGCCGCATGGACCGATATCTGTGCGTGCGGTCCTGGATTACTCTGTCGCAAACGTGTCGTGCGATGACGATGTATGTTGCAAGCAGGCGATGCTCGACTCTGCAGCAGCCAAGCCTGTCCGGCAATCTAAAACGCCCGCCTGCCCCGCAAAGCCGCTGCCAGGGTCCCGTCAT
>CAXTJW010000003.1:29302-31734 GCA_964244305.1 uncultured Acetobacteraceae bacterium | reverse complement strand
TCGCCCGACGGTCATCCGTGCGCGAGCGCAGCCCGTCCCCGATCACCTGCTTAAACCGGCCGATCGCTGCCTCGGCTCGTGGCCGCGTCGTGTAGCCGGACGCCTTCTGCCAGGCCATGCGGCCGTGTTCGGCACTGTGCCGCAGATGGCGGTCACGCTGCGTGGGCGGAGCTGCCCAAGGTTCCAGCCGCAAAGCGGTTGGAATGGCAGCGGAGGGGCCGTCGCGGCCGTCTCGCTCGGCACGGCAGTCGCGCGCGGTGGGACGACGACGACTGCTTCGGGGGAGTGGTCGGCAACACTGGCGTAAACGCGGTCTTGGTCATACCCACCATCGCCGGTGAACGAGGCGACCGCGCCTGTGATCCGATCGAGCAAGGGGCCAACCTCGGCGCCGTCGTCGATCTCCTTGGCCGTGAGCGACGCGGCGACGATCTGGCCGTTGCCGGCATCCAGGCCGATGTGCAGCTTCCGCCAGGACCGGCGCGTCTTGGTGCCGTGCTTTTCCCAAAGCCGCTCCCCTCCGCCGGTCTTCCACTCGCTACGCCATTGGAACCTTGACCGGCTCCGCCCGCGCCGCACAAGCGCAGGCCCGTGCTGTCCACCAACAGGTGCATGGGTTCGCCATTCCGGCGCAGTTGTGGGCGTGGCACCGCCAGCGTTTTGGCCCGGCGGCTCAAGGTCGAGTGGTCCGGCACCGCCAGAGCGAGCCCGAGCAAACCAATGATGGAGCCGATCAGGCCCTCAGTTTGGCGCAGCGCCAGACGGAACACAGCCCTGAGCGTGAGCGCCGTCAGGATAGCAAGTGGTGAATGCCAAGGCTGTCCGCCTGGGGTGGTGCGCGGCGCTGCCCGCCAGCCCGCAATTGCCTCTGCCGTAAACCAGATCGTTAGGCTCCCGCGCTGGCGCAGCGCCGCGTCGAGGCTGCCGAGTTGGTGACCCTGTGCTTCTGCCGCGGGATGTGGGTACGGCGGCCGTGGTTCAGCTTGAAGGGTAAGGTGGGCGTCCATGCTTAGGTCAGGGGCAAGATTCTTACGTCAGCCCGCCCTGCAGCGCCACAGGCCACCTCCGTGCAACATGCTGCCCACGCCGCTATTGTCAAAAAGCGTGAGCCAAAATCGACGATGATTGCGTGCATGGACGCCGATAAAGGCAAGCCGCTACACCTATCTGTGGGAGTGAGGAGTGCCGGGCATGGACGACATCGAATACGACTACATCGTTATCGGCGCCGGCTCGGCAGGCGCAGTGTTGGCGGCGAGGCTGAGCGAGGACCCCGACCTCCGCGTCCTGCTGCTCGAGGCCGGACGGGACATGCGTTCGGCGGACACGCCCGAGCACATCAGCATCCCCAACCCGATGGCGGCGATCGGCGACGACGACTATCGCTGGCCGCAGCTCATGGCCCGGCGCACCGAACGGCAACAGCCGCGGCTGTTGTGGCGCGGCCGGGCCATGGGCGGCAGCTCGACCATCAACGGCCAGATCGCCATTCGCGGCGTGCCCGGCGATTTCGACCAATGGGAGGCGGCCGGCTGCCACGGCTGGGGCTGGGCGGACCTGCTGCCGTATTTCTGCAAGCTCGAGACGGACAAGAACTTTCCCGAGGCGTCCTATCACGGCGCGGCTGGCCCGATCCCGGTCTATCGCGCGCCGATCGAGGACTGGGGCGCCGTCGACCGGGCGCTGCGCGAGGCGGCGCTGGGGTTGGGCTACGGCTGGTGCGAGGACCACAATGCGCCGCAGGGCAGCGGCGTGTCGCCCTACGCCATCAACAGCATCGCCGGGCGGCGCGTGTCCACCAACGACGCCTACCTGGAGCCGGCGCGGGGCCGGGCCAACCTCACGATCGTCGGCGACGCCCTGGTGGAGGCGCTGACGCTCGAAGGCAATCGCCCGCATGTAGCCGGCGTGCGCGCCCGGGCCGGCGGCCAGGCAATCGCCCCGCGAGCCACGCGCGACGTGATCCTATGCGCGGGCGCCATCCACTCCCCCGCCATACTGCAGCGCTCCGGCATCGGCCCGGCGGCGCTGCTGCGCGGTCTCGGCATCCCGGTCGTGGCCGACAGGCCGGTCGGCGAGGCGCTGCACGACCATCCGATGGTCGGCGCGATGCTGCACCTCCGGCCGCACGCGCGGGTCGGCACCCTGATGCACCGCCACACCAATTGCTGTCTGCGCTACTCGTCCGGGCTGGCGGGAGCCGGCGAGAACGACATGATCATGATTGCCGGCAACCTGGCCGGCAGCCTGCTCAGCCGCGCGGGCCCGACGCCCGCCCAGGGCCGGATCGCGCTGTCGGTCTACCAAGCCTGGAGCGAAGGCCACGTCCGCATCGGCACGCCCGACCCGGCCATCGATCCCGCAGTTGAGGAGCGCATGCTGTCCGACGGGCGCGACCTCGTCCGAATGCGCGACGGGGTGCGGCGGCTGCG
>CAXTJW010000003.1:17860-29202 GCA_964244305.1 uncultured Acetobacteraceae bacterium | reverse complement strand
CACCTGACGACGGTGGCGATCGCCGAGCGGATGGCGGACCTGCTGCGGACGGGGCGCTAACTAAGCGCGTCCGGATTACAACGGCCTGCCTTCGCTGGGCCGAGCCGCAAACCGCCTTCGCTTGACGTTTCAGGCCGGGCGCACGTTCCAGAATGTCGCGAAGCCGTCGAGTACGCCGGTGATGCGCGTGTTGAACACCGTCGGCGACTGGAACTGGCCCAACGGGATGCTCGGCAAGTCGAGCATCGCCTGTCGCTGCAGGTCCTCGCACACCTGTTTCTGCACGGCCACGTTCGGCGCGTCGAACCAGGCGTTGCGCAGCTCCTCGAGCTTCTGGCTGGTGCACCAGCCTGGCCAGGCTGCCGGATCGGAGCCGTTGCCGCGCATGGCATAGTGGTTCGACGGGTTCAAATGATCCTCACCCTCCCAGCCGGTGAAGAAGCAGCTCCAGCCGCCCTGGGACGTGGCCCCGCGATTGTTGCGCCGCTGCAGCATCGTGCCCCAGTCGGTCGCGACGTAGTCCACGTTCATGCCCGCCTGGCCCATGCTGTCGGCCATGACGTCGCCGATCGCCTTGAACTGCGCGTAGTCGGTGGCGATCAGCATCGTGACCTTCTCGCCGGCATAGCCCGCCGCCTTCAGCATCTCCTTCGCCTTGGCGTAGTTCCGCGGCCCCTGCAGCGGCGCCAACCCGACCGGGCTGGCCATCGGCGTGTTCGGGCAGAACGCGCCATGCGGCGTGGCGTACATCGAATCGTCCGACCCGACGATCGCCTCCATGCAGGCTTGCTGGTCGACTGCGAACAGCAGCGCCTGCAGCACCTTCGGATTGTCGAACGGCGGCTGCAGGTGGTTCGGCCGCATCATATTCACAAAGCCGGTCGGGTTCGTGTTGAGCACCTTGAGGCGGCGCTGGCGGGCGAGCAGCGGCAGCAGGTCGGCGGTCGGGTTCTCCCACCAATCCTGCTCGCCCGACTGCATGGCAGCGACCTTCGTCCCCGCATCCGGCATCGTCGTCCACTCGACCCGATCGAAATAGGCGACCTTGGCCCCGGCGGTCCAACCGGGCGCGCCGCCCTGCCGCGGCTGATACCTGTCGAACTTCTCGTAGACGTTACGCGCGCCGGGCACCCGCTCGCTGGCGACGAAGCGATATGGGCCGCTGCCGACCATCTCGGTGATCTGCTTGAACGGGTCGGCGCTCGCCAGCCGCTCCGGCATCATCACCGGGCTGGGCGTGGTGGGCTTTCCCAGCGCCTGCGGGAGCAGCGGGAAGGGGCGGCTCAGCCGGAACCGGATCGTCCGATCGTCGGGCGCCGACAGCTCGTCGGTCGCTGCCATCAGCGCGGCCCCGAACGCATCCCGCGCCGCCCAGCGCTTGATGCTGGCGACGCAGTCCCGCGCCAGCACCTTCTCGCCGTCATGCCAGAACAGCCCGTCGCGCAACGTGAGCATCCACAGCTTGCCGTCGACGCCGACGGTATGGCCTTCCAGCATCTGCGGCGAGGAGGTGAACGTCCCGTCCTGCCCATAGAGCGTGTCGAACACCATGTAGGCGTGGCCGCGCGTGACGTTCGCCGTCGTCCAATGCGGATCGAGGAAGGCGAGGTCGATCTGCGGGATGAAGCGAAGCGTGCTGGCGTCAGCGGCCCGCACCAAAGCGGGCAGAGCGAGGGTCGCCGACCCTGCCGCAAACAACGTGCGTCGCGTCAGGCCCAGCGTGGTGCTAGATGTTGATTGCATCATCGTCGCTCCTGGCAAGGAGTGACCGCGTTCCCTGCCGTATCTTAACAGTCGCAGCCCGGCCGCGGTCAACCGTCGAGGGGTAGGTTGAGCTCGACTTTCCGCGTTTCAGGCTGCGTGGCAAAGGGTATCCATGAGCCTTTGCAGCAGGGCGGCAGAGATTTCCAATGGTCTCCATGTCCAGGTGGGACATAGATAAACCCGGCGGCCGCCACAAAGCGCGACGGACCGCGGCGATGGCGTCGCTGAAAGTGGGCTCGCGCTTGTCATACCAAGCGGCGGTCTGGGGGCGGACGGCACCGACCGGGGCGCGGGCGAGTTCGTCGGCCCAGACCGCGACCAAAGAGAACAACCCGAGCAGCGCCGGCATCGTGCGCAGGATGGCGAGGTCGGTGCTGAGGAACGCCTGCGGTTCGCTCCCACTGGAGGGATCACGCACCAGCACCCAACGGATCGGCCCCGGCGGCAAGCCGGAGTAGTACCGGACCGCAGTGTCGGAGGCCACCTCGAGCTCGCGCGACCGGCCGCCATACCACTCCGCCACAGTGACCCGCGACCATGCGGTGGCTGGGTCGACCAACACCGCCTTGAACGTCGGCAAGCGCCGCCCTTTCAGCCGCGGCGGCCCATCTGCCCCGGCCAGCGCGGCGGGGCCGGCGCGAACAGGCTGGCGTCGATCCGCAGCCGGGTGACCAGGCAGACGTGACGGCGCAAGGCCACGATCAGGCCGACGCCGGAGAAGCCGGCATCGGCCACAATGACCAGGCGGCGGCCGGGTAGCCAGCGCCGCGCCTGCAGGACAGCTTGGCGCACCCAATCGACCACCGTCTTGTGCCGCCGGCCCCGTTCGGTGCTCCAGCGCTCGGAAAGGGCAAGGACGGTCAGGAACGGCAAGGCCCAGCGCCGGCCAGCCCACGGGACCGGGACGATGACCATGAGCGACAGCCAGCGCAGGCCGCCGGCATGGACGAAGCGCCCGCGCGAGGAGCGCACCGGGTCGCGGTGAAGCCCGCACGCCTTGATCCTGATGCCCCAGCGGCGCTCGATCGTGTCGTCAACACCAAGCACCACCTCGCCCGCGGGCAAGAAGGTGCCGAGCACCTGCATCAAGAGCGTGCGCCCCACGGCGCGACCGTCCCAGCGTGCCCGGTTCAGCACCTCGTGGTAACGTGAGAAGCCAGGGTTCGTCTCCAGACCCATGACCCGCAGCGCTTGGCTCACCGTGCGCTGGCCCGGCGCGAGCACGGCGCCTGCGACCAGCACGAGGACGCGGGACCAGACCGGCGTCGAGAAGCCGCCGCGGAAGGCCGCCAACCAGCCCGCAAGCAGAGGCGGCGTCGGGTTTAGAGCGCAATTTTCAGGGCTGGTGCGGGTGCATTGGGTCGACATAGCCCATCAACGCGGCTCCGGTGCAGGTGGACAGCGCGCGGCCACGGGCAAGCCGAAAGCATCACAAGCTCTTGGAATGCCGAAAGTCGAGCCGAACCTACTCCAGTCAGCGGCGCACCCTTGCGGCTGTCGAAGGCGATGACTGGCACCCCGGCTGCCTTCGCAGCCCGTATCGCGCCAACCGTGTTCTCGATGGCAGCATCGACCACGGGCGCCCCGCCCGTCGGAAACTCTGCCGACGTGCAACCGCGCTGGAAACCGATGACGTGCACGGCGGGCTCTTGACCAAAGCCTCGCACCCGCAGCCCATAGGCAGGCTTGTCGTAAGGGTCCGACATCGCAGGGCACCAATCAGGCGTACGCTCGCCGAAAGCATCGTGCAACTCCGCCCCGCGTTTCAACAAGTGCCCGCGTCTCAACAGGTGAAAGACAACCGCCATGGCTTTCCGCATCTCGGTCGACACCGGGGGTACCTTCACCGACATGGTCGTGCTCGACGAGGCGGGCCGGCTGCACATCGGCAAGGCCCTGACCACGCCGGACCGCATCTTCGACGGCATGGCGAGCGCCCTCGCCGTGGTTGCGGACCAGATCGGGCTCTCACCCGGTGATCTGCTCGGCCGGACAAACATCCTGCTCTATGGCACGACGCGCGCCACCAACGCGATCGTCACCCGGCAGACTGCCCAGACAGCCTTCCTGACCACGATGGGATTTCGCGAAACGCTCACCCTGAAGGAGGGCGGCAAGCACGGGCCGCACGACTACAGCTACGATTACCCGGACCCCTACATCCCCCGCCGCTACACCTTCGAGATCGAGGGACGCATCGGCGCCCAGGGAGAGGAAGTGGTTCCGGTGTCGCCGAAGCAGATCCGGCAGGTCGTCGACACCCTGAAGCAGCGAGGCTTCGAGGCGGTGGCGGTCAGCCTGCTCTGGTCGATCGCCGATCCCGCCCATGAGCTCGCCGTCGGCCGCACGCTCGACGAAATGATGCCGGGCATTCCCTACACGCTGTCGCACCAGCTGGTGCCAATCCTACGCGAATACCGGCGTGCGTCGGCGACCGCGATCGACGCCTCGCTGAAGCCGTTGATGCAGCGCCATCTGCGCGACATGGCTGAGGATTTGAAGGGAGCCGGGTTTCGCGGTGACCTGCTGATCTCGACCTCCGTCGGCGGCTGCCAGCAGGTCGACGAGCTGATCGCGCGGCCCATCCACACGCTTAAGTCGGGCCCGGCCATGGCGCCCGTCGCCGGCCGCGCCTACGCCGCAATGGAGCGCCTGGGCGGGAACGCCATCGTCTGCGATACCGGCGGCACCACCTTCGACGTCGGGCTCGTGCGCGACGGGAGCCTCGTCTACACGCGCGATGCCTGGCTGGGCCAGCGCTGGCTGGGCGACATCATCGGCACCTCGACCGTGGACGTGCGCTCGGTGGGTGCGGGCGGCGGATCCATCGCCTGGCTCGACCCTGGCGGCCTGCTTCGCGTCGGCCCGCGATCGGCGGGCTCGGTGCCGGGACCCGCCTGTTACGGACGCGGCGGAGACCAGCCGACCGTGACCGACGCCGCCCTCGTGCTGGGCTACATCGACCCGGCCTATTTCAACGGCGGGCGCCTCGCGCTGGATCGCGACGCCGCCCATCGTGTGGTGGGCCGGCTCGCGGAAGAGCTCGGGCGCACGCCCGACGCCCTGGCCGCCGACATCATGACCATCGCCAATGAGCATATGATCAAAGCCATCGGCGAGATCACGGTGAACGAGGGCCTCAATCCGCGCGAGAGCGTGATCGTGGCCGGTGGCGGCGCAGCCGGCTTCAGCATCATGCCGATCGCACGCGAGCTCGGCTGCGAGACCGTGATCCTGCCTCGCTTGGCCGCCGCCCTGTCGGCCTGCGGAATGCAGTATAGCGAGATCGTGCACGAGGCGACGCGCAGCCGCTTCACCGATACCGCCGCCTTTGACTTCGACGGCGTCAGCGCCGCGCTGGAGGCCATCGCCGCCGACCTCGAAAGTTTCAGGGCCGCCCTTGGAAGCACGTCGGAGGCGCGGGTCTCCACGTCCTTGTTCGTCGAAGCGCGCTACCGGGCCCAGGTCTGGGAACTCGATACGGCCCTTCCGACCAGCCGGATCGAAGGGAAGGCCGATCTGGCAGCCCTGGCCGAAGCCTTCCATCGTGCCCATGAGCGCGTCTATGCCGTGCGCGACGAAGGCAGCCCGGTGGAGTTCGTGAACTGGAAAGGGCGCATCACGATCTCGCTCTTCGACCCGCCACCGCCGCCCGAGGAGGCCGCCGTGCCGCATCGGGCAGAGCCCACTGCCTGGCGCGAATGCTACTTCGCGGAAACCGGCCGAGCCAATGCTCCAGTCTATCGCGGCGAACGGCTAGGCTTGGGAGCGGAGATCGAAGGACCCGCCATCATCGAGGAGCCGACGACCACCATCGTCGTCTATCCCGGCCTCTCCGCCCGGCTCAGCGTAGCCGGCAACTACATCCTGACCTGCGCGTGAGGGAACCCGAAATGGCCACGACATCCTCCGGCTCCGCCACCTCGCTCGACCCCGTCCAACTCTCGGTGATGGCAAACCGGCTCGACGGCATCGTCCGCGAAATGACGAACACTCTGCTGCGCGCGGCGCGTTCCGCGGTGATCTCCTCGGCCCGCGACTTCTCCTGCTGCCTCGTGACCGGTGACGATCAGCTCCTCGCCCCCGCCGAAGGACTGCCGGTGCACATATTCGGCTGCCATATCCAGACCGCGAACATGCGGCGATATCACGGGGACGACATTCGCCGCGGCGACGCATACCTCGACAACGATCCTTATGGCGGCAATACCCATCCGGCCGACCACACGTTCATGGTGCCGGTGTTCCACGAGGGCGAGCACCTCTTCACTGCGGTGTCCAAGGCCCACATGGCCGATATCGGCAACTCGATCCCGTCGAGTTACTTCGTGCTGGCGCGCGACGTTTATCACGAGGGCGCGCTCGTCTTCCCCGGCGTGCGGATCCAGCGCGACTTCCGCAATGTCGAGGACATCGTCCGCATGTGCCGCGCGCGCATCCGCGTGCCCGACCAGTGGTATGGCGACTTCCTCGCCGGGCTCGGCAGCGCACGCGTGGCCGAGCGGCGGCTGGAGGAGTTCTGCGCCAAGTACGGCGTCGAAGCCGTCAAGCAGTTCAGCCGCGACTGGTTCGACTACTCCGAGCGCCGAATGATCGACAACATTCGCCGCCTGCCGCGAGCTAGCCTGGTCAACAAGGGGCATTCAGACCCGCTGGAAGGCGTGCTGCCCGGCGGGCTGGAACTGACTGTAAAACTGGCCATCGACCCCGATGAGGCGACGATCCATGTGGATCTTTCCGACAACCCTCCCTGCGTCGACGTCGGGCTGAACACCTCGCTGGGGGCGGCGACATCGGCGGTTGTCGGCGCTATTTTCAACGCGCTCGACAAGGATATCCCACGCAACGCCGGCAGCTTCCGGCGGCTGCGCTTCACCTATGCGGAGGAGAGCGTCGTCGCTGCACCGAAATTTCCGCATTCCTGCTCGATGGGCACCACGAACGTGTCGGAGCGGCTGGTCAACATCACCCAGTCCGCCTTCGCGCAGCTCGGCGAGGGGCATGGCCTGTCCGAGGGCGGGACCGGGCTCGGGGTCGGAATGGCGGTGATCTCCGGCAAGGACGCGAGGCGGGCCGACGCGCCCTACGTCAACCGCATGATGCTGTCGACCAACGGCGGCCCGGCCTCGCCCGTAGCGGATGGCTGGGTGAACTACGCGATCCCGGTGATCGCCGGCCTCATGTATCGTGACAGCGTCGAAGTGGACGAGCTGAAGCATCCAATCCGGGTGCGCAATCTCTCCCTCGTGCAGGACAGCGGGGGCGCTGGCCGCCACCGGGGCGCCCCGGCGCAGCAGATCGAGATCGAAGCGACCGGACATCCAGTGACCGTCGTGATCTCGTGCGACGGCCAGCACGCCCCTCCGCGCGGCGTCAATGGCGGGCTGCCCGGCACGCCGGGCGAGACCTTGCTGCTGGGCGGCTTGGATGGCGATAAAAGGCTGCCCAACGTCGTCCAGGTGACCGTTCCCAATGGGCAGGCGCTGCGAGGACGCGACTCCTCCGGCGGAGGCTACGGCGATCCGCTCGAGCGCGATTCCGCCCGCGTGCTGCACGACGTGCTGGAAGCTTGGGAGAGCCGGCAAAAGGCCCACGACATCTACGGAGTCGTGTTCACCGGCGAGATCGAGGATGATTCGCTGGCGGTTGACGCTGCGGCCACGGCAGGGCGGCGCCTCGCACTGAGGGAGGCGCGCTCATCATGACGTCCCTAGTCGGCGAGCCTTGGCGTGTCACCGATCTCGCGCGGGCCATGCGGGATGGCGCGCTCACCGCCTCCGGCCTGGTCGAGACCTGCCTCGCCCGCATCCAGGACGTGGACCAGGAGGTGCGCGCCTGGATCATGGTCACAGGTGAGGAGGCCCTGGCCGCTGCTCGGGAGCTCGACCGCGAGTGCGGAGCAGGCAGGGTGCGCGGGCCGATGCACGGGATCCCGTTCGCGGTGAAGGACGTGATTGACGTGGCCGGCCTGCCGACCCGGGCCAACAGCCCGTCCCGCGCCGAACAGGCTCCCGCCACGGTGGATGCGACGGTGGTGACGCAGCTTCGCTCGGCTGGTGCGATCGTGCTCGGTAAGGTGCACACGACCGAGTTCGCCTATTTCGAGTCGGTGCCGCCCACCCGCAATCCGCACGACACCAACCGGACCCCCGGCGGGTCTTCGGCGGGATCGGCCGCTGCCGTCGCTGCGGGCATGGTCCCGCTGGCGCTGGGCACACAGACGGCCGGCAGCGTGAACCGGCCGGCGGCCTATTGCGGCATCGGCGCCTTCAAGCCGTCGACCCTCGCGATCGGCGGGGCGGGGACGGTGCCATTGGCGCCCTCGTTCGACACGGTGGGAGCGTTTGGTCCGACCGCAGCCGACGCGGCGCTCATGGCGGCGGCGTTCGCGTCGGACCACCTCGGCCTGGCGCACGCCGCTGCGCGCGCGTCGGTGCCGCAGATCGTCGTGCTCGAGGAGTCCCTGATCGACGGCCTCTGCACGCCGTCCTGCAAATTAGCCTTGGTTAACTTGGCGGGAAAGCTGAGCGAGGCCGGGCTGCAGGTCAGGGCCGCCACGTCGCCAGTGCCGTTCGGGTCCATCCTGGCCGCACACCGGACGGTGCTGCTGGCCGAACTCGGTCGCCATCATGCGCGGGCTCCACGTGACGGGATTGCGCCCCGGCTCGCCCAGGACATCGCGGCCGGACTGGCGATCCCCGATCGCGAGCACCATGAAGCGTTGCGCACGCTGTCCCACTTTCGCGACACCTTTTGGTCGAGCTTTGCGCCGGAGGACCTGCTGCTCGTGCCGGCTGCGCCGGATGTGGCGCCTGTGGGTACGGCGACGGGCGACCCCCGCCTCGTCATCCCGGCGACGGCCTTGGGCGGTCCCATCGCCGGTCTGCGGTGCGGACCGGACCCGGCCACGTCGATGCCTCTCGGCGCCATGCTGATGGCGGCTCCCGGCGCGGATGCGCGGCTCGCAGGGTTCCTGTTATCCCCGCTCGGCCGCAGCCTGGACCTCTGAACCGTCGCTGCACTAACGCATTGCGCTCCGCCGGGCCTCCGTCCGTGCCAGGTTCAGAACCCAGCCATAGCCGTCGTCGACGGGATCGACCATCACGCCATAGACCTCGGCGGCGTGCTCCGGCGTGATGTAGCCGTCCAGGATGTCGTCCAGGGTCTTTTGCGGATCGCGCTCGAGCGGATTGCCATAGCCGCCGCCACACGGAGACAGATAGGACATAACGTCACCCGCGGCCATATGCAGGCCGGAGAACTTGGCGGGGTGCTGGGTAATCGTGTTCGGATCCTGCGCGTTATAGATCTCCAGCCGGCCGCCATGGCCCTCGCCGCCGCCGAACACGCCCCACGGCCTGTCCTCGTGGCGGTCGGATTCGTGGGTGACGGAGCCGGCGCCCAGGAAGCGCTGAGACTTGACCACGCCCATGCCGCCGCGGAACTTGCCGGGGCCTGGGAACACGTCGTCGCGCATCTCATAGCGGTCGCAGATCAGCGGCAGATGCATGCCGAGGTCCTCGAGCGGGTTGTTGCGCGTGTTCCGCATCAGCTCCTCGACCGTGTCCGGCCCGTCGGAGCCTGGCCGTCCGCCCATCGCCGCCTCGTTCACCTCCAGGAACACCCAGTATTCGCCGGAGGGGCGCACGCCGGAGAACGCTGCGAACGACAACGTCGCCGCGTTGCCCGCCGTGCATCGGTCGGGCAGCACCGGCGCCAAGGCCTTGATGATCAGATCGACCACACGCTGGATCTGCGTGAAGCGTGCCTCCGCCGCAGCCGGCGCGATCGGGTTGAAGATGCAGCCGGGCGGGGCGGTCACCTTGACTGGGCGGAACGAGCCCTCGTTGGCCGGCACCGGGTCGGGGTTGGTGTAAGTATCCAGAAGCAGCGCGCGGAAGGCGAAGAAGCACGCCACCTTGGTCGAGCCCTCGAACGGCACGTTGAACGCCGTCGGCACTTGCGGCGACGAGCCGGTGAGATCCACCTCGACCCCGTCGCCGCGGATGCGCACCGTGACCTTCACCGGCAGATTCTGGCCGCGGTTGCGCCCATCGTCGTCCATAAAGCCCTCGGCGACGTAGTCTCCATCGGGGATCTTGGCGATCTCGCGCCGCAGCGCGGCCTCGGAGTAGTCCATCAATTGCCGGGTCGCCTGCAGCACCGTTGCCTCGCTGTAGGTCGCTAGCAGTTCCTGGAAGCGGCGGACGCCCAGTTCGGCCGAGGCGATCTGCGCGGCGAGGTCGCCCATTACCAGGTTCGGCACCCTGGTGTTGCCGCGGATGTAGCTCCACAGCGCCTCATTGCGCTTGCCCTCGTCATACAGCTTGACGGCGTTGAACAGCATGCCTTCGGCGAACATGTCCGGCACGTCGATAATGAGCCCCGGCGTCGCCGCGCCGATGTCGACATGGTGCGCCGTGTTGGCGGAGAACCCGACCAGTGCGCCGCCATGGAACACCGGCATGACGATCGCGATATCGGGCGAGTGGCTGGCGCCGAAATACGGGTGGTTGTGGATCACCAGGTCGCCCGGCCTCCACGCATCGAGCGGGACCGTCTTCTCGATGCCACGCAAATAGCCCGGCAGCGAGCCGATGTGCATCGGCGTCGAATCGCTCTCGGCCAGCGTGTTGAAGTCGCGGTCGAACAGCCCGGCGCCCAGGTCCTGGCTCTCGCGGATGATCGACGAATACGACATGCGGTAGAGCACGTTGCCCATCTGCTCGGCGATGGCGTGCAGCGCGCCGCCGATGACCTGCAGGGTGATCGGATCGACTGTCTCGGTCATGTGCTGGCCTCCGTCAGCGGCTGATAAGGATGTCGCCGTGCGACAGCATGCGCGCGGTGTAGCCGGGCGGGACGATGGTCGTGCTGTTATGCTGGGTGATGATCGCCGGCCCCCGCACGGTGTCCTCGGCCAGCAGCCGGTCGCGGGCGAAGCGCGGCGTGTCCAGCGCCTGTCCATCGTCGAAGACGGTTGTCCGCACATACAACCGGGCCTCGCTGGGATCGCTGCGCCCGCCATGCGCGATCTCCGGCAGGCGCAGCGTGTCGGTGACGCCGCGGGCGATCAGGCGCACGGTAATGGCTTCCACGCCCTGGTCCTTGAATGCATGGCCATAGACCTGCAGGTGCGCGTCGTAGAAGTTCTTGATCACCGTCTGCACGCAGCCCGCGTCGACCGGGCCGTCCGGCACCGCCGCACGCAGCTCGAAGCCCTGGCCGATGTAGCGGCACTCCAACACCCGGTCGAATTGCCGCTGGCTCGCCGAGATGCCGTCGCTTTCCAGCTGCGCCGCGCCCTCATGCCGCAACTCGGCGAAGGCGTGCTCGAGCCGCGCGAGCTCCGCTGTGCCGGCGGTGCTGAGCACCACCAGGACGGACCGGGTGTATTCGTATTGCAGCTCAGCCTCCAGCAGCCCGATCGCCGCGGTCACGCCGGGGTGCAGCGGCGAAATGACGTCGCGGGCGGCGACGATCTCGGCCAGCGCCACGCCGTGCAGCGGCCCCGCCCCGCCGAACGCCATCAACGAGAAGCCGCGCGGGTCGATGCCCTTGGCGACCGAGTTGCCGTT
>CAXTJW010000003.1:8570-17760 GCA_964244305.1 uncultured Acetobacteraceae bacterium | reverse complement strand
ACGCCATCAACGAGAAGCCGCGCGGGTCGATGCCCTTGGCGACCGAGTTGCCGTTGATCGCCAGCGCCATCGTGTTGTTGACGACGCGCAGCACGCCGAGCGCCGCCTCCGTCACCGACACCCCAAGCGGCCCCGCCAGATGCGTCTCGATGGCGCGGATGGCGAGGTCGCGGTCGATCATGAGGTCGCCGCCAAGGAAGCGGTCGGGGTCGAGGCGGCCCAGCACCACCTGCGCGTCGGTCACCGTCGGCTCGGCGCCGCCACGGCCGTAGCACGCCGGCCCGGGATCGGCGCCCGCCGAGCGCGGCCCGACGCGGAACGCGCCGCCGGCGTCGATATAGGCGATCGACCCGCCGCCGGCGCCGATCGCGTCGATGTCGAGCATCGGCACCAGCACCGGTAATAGCGCCACCTGGGTGTCGCGCGAGTTCTTGATCGTCAGCTCGCCGCCGCGGATCACGCTGATGTCGGCGGACGTGCCGCCGATGTCGATGGTGATGACGTCGGCGACGCCGCAGGCCTGTCCGGTCGCCCGCGCGCCGATGACGCCGCCGGCCGGGCCGGACAGCAGCAGGCCGACCGGGCGGGCGATCGAGTTCTCGACCGTCGAGATGCCGCCGTTCGACTGCATGATCCGCACCGGCGCGTGCATGCCGCCCTCGCGCAGCCGGTCCTGCAACCGCCGCAGATAGGACGAGGTGCGTGGACCGATGTAGGCGTTCATCGCCACGGTCGAGAAGCGCTCGTACTCGCGGATGGTGTTGACCACCTCGGACGAGGTGCAGACGTAGGCGCCGGGCATCACCTCCAGCACGATCTCCTTGGCCCGGCGCTCATGCGCGTCGTTCAGGAAGGAAAACAGGAAGGCGACCACGACCGCATCCAGCTTGCGCTTGCGGAACAGCTCGGCCGCCTCGCGCACTTCGTCCTCATCGAGCGGCACGGCGATGGCGCCGTCCGGCGGCAAGATGCGCTCGCTGACCACCAGCCGGTTGCGGCGTTTTATCAGCGGCGCGCTCTGCCAGGGCACGTCGAACTGCAGCGAGAAGTTATGCGGGCGCTTGTGCCGCGCCATGTGCAGGATATCGCGGAACCCGCGCGTGGTGATCATCCCGACCTCGGCGCCCTTGCGCTCGATGACCATGTTGGTCGCGACCGTCGTGCCGTGCAGCAGCACGTCGATGTCGCCGGGGCCGATGTCGGCCATGCGGCACAGCTCCAGCACGCCGCCGACGACGCCGACCGACTGGTCCTCCGGCGTGCTCGGCACCTTGTGCACCACGACCCGCTGTGCGCCGTGCCGGGTGTCCGCCAGCACGAGGTCGGTGAAGGTGCCGCCCACGTCGACGCCCACGCGGACCGCGCCAAGCGTTGCGTCCGGGACGGACCCCGTTTTCGCTGCCGCTTCGGACATATTCAGCTCCCCTACTGCTTCGCGACCACTGTTGCATCCACCGGGTCCCACGCCAGCGTTACGCCGTCCGGAGCCCAGCCGTGCGGATACTTGCTGACGTGGCTCTCCACCGTCACCTCCTGGCCGTCCGCAAGCGCCACCGTCAACTGCACCGCGGTGCCGATCAGCAGCCGGCTCACCAGCCGGCCCGGCAGCCGGTCGCGGTGGTCCGGCGGGGCCGCGCCAAGCGTTGCGCCCGCCATCGTCGCGTCCAGCACGTCGACCGCCTCCGACGGGATCGACAGCACGACCGCAGAACCCTCCGCCGGCGCCGCGCCGTTCAGCCGGCCATGCAGCAGGCCCGACGCGGTCGCGACGGCGCCGATGCCGATGCTGTCTGGACGGCCCTGCAGCGTGCCGGTCAGCAGGGTATTGCGGCCGATGAAGCGCGCCACGAACTCGCATTGCGGCCTGGTGTATAGCTCGTACGGCGTGCTGACCTGCTCGGCGCGCCCCTGGTTCATCACGACGATCCGGTCGGACAGCATCAACGCCTCGGACTGCGCGTGGGTCACGAAGACGAAGGTGATGCCGACATTGCGCTGCAGCAGCTTCAGCTCATGCTGGATCGATTTGCGCAGGTTGGCGTCGAGCGCCCCGAGCGGCTCGTCGAGCAGCAGGATGCCGGGCTCCACCACCAGCCCGCGCGCCAGTGCGACGCGCTGCCGCTGACCGCCAGAGAGCCCGGCCGGGCGCTGTTCGCCAATGGACCCGAGGTCGAGCGTCTGCATCATTCGGTCGACCCGCGCCCGGCGGTCGGCGGCGGACATGCCCTTCACCCGCAGCCCGTATTCGATGTTCTGCCGCACCGTCATGTGCGGGAACAACGCAAAGTTCTGGAAGATGGTGGAGGTCGGCCGCCGCTCCGCCGGCAGGTCGCTCACGTTGCGGCCCTGGATAAGGATGTCGCCGGACGAGATCGTCTCGAACCCGGCGATCATGCGGAGCGTCGTCGTCTTGCCGCAGCCGGACGGCCCGACGAACGACACGAACTCGCCCTTCGATACCTTCAGGTCGAAGCCGATGACCGCCGGCGTGCCGTTCGCATAGGTCTTGCTGAGCTGCACCAGCTCCAGGTCATGGATCATATCAGGCGTTCAGGAACTCGTCCCAACGCTGGATGAGGTGGTCGTAGGCGTCGGGCCACTGGTGCCAGTAGGCGACGTGGCCAGCGCGCTCGGCAAGCGAGCCGCCGTCGCGCAGGTCGCCCTCCTTGATGCCGCGCTCCGGCGCGCCGCTCCAGGGCTTGCCTTCGTACCAGAAAGCGTATTTCGCCGCCGGCATCACGTCCTTGATCTTGGTGGTCGGCGAGTAGTAGCCCTGCTCGGACACCAGGATGCCCGGCGGGCCGGACAGCCAATAGTCGGCGTAGGCCGTCACCGCGTCCGGGTTGGGGTTGCCGGTGAGGGCGGTGACGCCGATCGCCCAGCCGCGGTAGCCCTCCTTCGGGACGGCGTACTGGCAGGCGTGGCCCTGCGCCTTCACCGCCATGACCGCCGGCTGCCAGGCGTCGCACACCACCATCTCGCCGGACGCGAGCAGGTTGACCAGTTCGCCGAAATCGGCCCAGAGCGCGCGGAACTGGCCCTCTTTCTTTTTGGAGATCAAGAACTTCGCCGCCTCGTCGATCTCCTGCTCGTTCGGGTTGCCGGGGTTCGCCACGTTGGACAGGCCGAGCGAGTTCATCGCCATGATGGCCTGGCCGAGCGCGATCAGCGGGTCGGTGTTCAGCCCCGACTTGCCGCGCCATTTCTTGTCGAAGATCGCGGTCCAGCTATTCGCCTCCTCGGCGCTGACCACGCCCGGATTGTAGCCGACGGAGTCGTAGTTATACACTGTCGGCACCAGCCAAAGCGCGGTCTGGCCCGGATCCTTCCAGATCTGCCCGACGATCTGCGCCTCCGGCGACCATTTCGGGCTTGGCTTGGTGAAGGTGTCGCGGATGCTGGTCCAGTTCTTCAGCGCCGCGACCGGGACCGGGGTGATCTTGCCGGTCTGCACCACCGACGGCAGCCGCTCGCCGATCGACTCCCAGCAGTCGTAGTCGGACGAGCCCGACAGGATCTTCGTCTGCGCATCGGGGAAGGTGGCTGCGGTGCCGTTGGTGCCGCCGACGCCGGAGCTTTTCTTGAAGTCGGCCAGGATGCGGTCCTGCACCGTCACCGACAGGCCGATGGTGCGCAACTGCTCCGTCCCGAGCGCCTTGGCTTGCGCCCACGCCCGCCGGGACGACACGAACGGCGTGCCGCCCCCCAAGGCCAGGGCCGCGGCCGCGACGCCGTTCTGCAATATGCGCCGGCGCAATAAGTCATCCATGCTTGCCATCTCCCAAAATCGGTCGGTGCCTCAGTAGCGGCCAACGAGCAGCCCGCCATCGACCGCGATCACTTGGCCCGTCAAATAGCGCGCCGCCGGCGAGGCCAGGAACAGCGCGACGTCGGCGATATCCTCCGGCTCGCCTACCCGGCCCATCGGGATGAACGACGCTGCCTTTTCCAACCCCTCCGGGCCGAGCGAGTGCTCCTCTGACAGCGCCTGCGCCGTGCGGATATAGCCAGGCGCGATCCCATTCACCCGGATGCCGGCGCGCGCCAGCTCGACTGCCAATCCGCGCACTAAACCGACGACCCCGGACTTCGCGGCCGAGTAGTGCACATGCTCGTCCCAGCCATACGCCACGCCCATGATCGACGACATCGCCACGATCGTGCCCCCGCCACGGCGGCGCATGCCCGGCACGGCCGCGCGCACGATGCGGAACACGCCTTTCAGGTCGATGTCCATCGTCTGGTCCCATTTCGCATCCGAGAGCTGATCGAGCGGTACACGGTGGGCGATGCCGGCGTTGGCGACCACGCAATCCAGCCGCCCGAATGCCTGTTCCGCCGCGGCAACCGCGGCGTCGGCCGCCGGCGTATCAGTCACGTCGAGCGGGTGGAACCGGGCCACGCCGCCCGCCGCCCCAATCGCGTCTGCCACCGCCTGGCCCTCGTGCTGCAGAATATCCGTCACCATAACGGCGTATCCGGCGCGGGCGAACGCCTGCGCGGTCGCGCGCCCGATGCCGATGCCTGCGCCGGTGACCAGGACGGATTGGCGCGCTTGGTCGCCATTCATAGCATCACGTCCCCCGAATTCGGGCCGAGCGTCTGACCCACGTAGATCGCGGCCGCCGGGGAGGCCAGGAAAGCCACCGTCGCCGCCACGTCGTCCGGCGTGCCGAACCGCCCGAGCGGCAGCTCCGCCAGCTTGGCGCGCCGCCAGTCCGGCGACAGGCGCTGCACCAGCTCGGTGTCGATCGGACCCGGCGCCACCGCGTTGACCCGGACGCCGCGGCCGCTCAGCTCGCGCGCCATCGACTTGGTCAGGCCGATAATGCCGGCCTTGGCAGCGGCGTAGTGCGCCAGCTCGACACCGCCGATCTGGCCGAGTTGCGACGCCATGTTGACGATGACGCCCCCGCCCGCTCCGAGCATCGCCGGGACAGCGCGGCGGCAGCACAGAAAGGCGCCGCGCAGGTGGACGGCGATCATGCGGTCGAACTCCGCCAGCTCCAGCGCCTCGAACCGCGCCTGATGCACATGGCCCGCATTGTTGACCAGCAGCGTGACGGCGCCGTCCTGCTCGGCCGCGGCGAACATTGCGTCGACGTCCGCTGCCTCGCTGACGTCGGCGGCGATTGCCGTCACCCGTCCACCGGCGTCGCGCAATCCGGCGGCGACACGCTCGGCCCGCGCGCCATCCAGGTCGGCGATCAATACCCGAGCGCCGGCACGCGCCAGATGGGTGGCGACCGCCTGGCCGATGCCGCTGGCGGCGCCGGTGACGACCGCGTTGTGCGCGGCGAGCTCCGTCATTGGATAGCCTCCTGGATGGCGACGCGCCCGCTGCGGCGCACGCTCAACGCCATGAGGATTCCATAGACCGTCAGCAGGCTGAAGGAGAACAGCGTGGTCAGCACCCCGAAGGCGAAGATGTTCGGATGGATCTCGACCGAGAACGTCCCGTAGATGGTCAGCGGTAGGGTCTGCGCCCCTCCGGCGGTGAACAATGTGCGGGAGAACTCGTCGTAGCTGAGGGTGAAGGCGAACAGCATCGCGCTCAGCAAGCCGGGGAAGATCAGCGGCAGCGTCACCCGGCGGAAGGTGCGGATGGGTGTCACGCCGAGGCTCCAGGCGGCCTCCTCGACCGACCGGTCGAACCGGTTGAAGATCGCCAGCAGCACCAGGAAGGCGAACGGGAACGTGTAGACCACATGGGCCACGAACGAGGTGCCCCACCAGGTCCGCTCAATGCCGAGGGCGTTGGCGACCAGCGCGATGCCCAGCCCGACCAGCACGCCGGGCACGATCATGCCGAGCACGATCAGATAGAACGCAACGCCCGAAAAGCGGAAGCGCCGCCGGAACGCCTGCGCCGACAGCACGCCGAGCACGGTCGACGTCACGGTGGTCATGAAGGCGAGTGCCAGCGACCGCAGCACCGCCGCGCCGATTGGCAGCGGCGCCACCCGCGTCGGCGGCACCCAGCCGAACAGGTGCTGATACCAATAGGTCGACCACTCGACGATGGGGAACTGCGGGCCGCCCTCCGGTCCCGATTGGAAGCTCAGGATGGCAAGCACGCCGAGCGGCGCATAGAGGAACACCAGGAACAGCACCATGAAGGCCAGCAGCGGCCAGCGCAGCGGGCTCTGCATCTCAGAGCTCTCGCCGCAGGTCTACGAAGCGCAGCAGGACGGCGACGACAGCCGCCATCACCGCGGTCAACACCACGCCGACCACGGCCGCGAACGCCCACTTCAGCGACCCGACCTGGGTGACGATGATGTTGCCGAGCATGTTGACCTTGCGGCCCGAGAGCGCGGCCGGGGTCGCGAACTCGCCCAGCACCATGACGGAGACGAAGATGGCGCCGACCACGACGCCGGGCATGCTGAGCGGCAGGACGATCGTGCGCAGGATGCGGCCCCAGCCGGCGCCGAGGTCGCGCGCAGCCTCGATCAGGCTCGGCTCGATGCGGGACAGCATGAAGGCGATGGGTCCGACCATGAACACGACGTAGATCTGCGTCATGCCGATAATGACGCTGAGCTCGGTGAACAGCAGGACGCTGATCGGCTGGGTGATGACGCCCAGCTTCAGCAGCACGATGTTGACCGCGCCCTCGGTGCCGAGCATCGGCCGCCAGGCGACGACACGGATCAGGAACGAGGTCCAGAACGGCACCACGCAGACGACGAGAAGGATGGTCTGCAGCGTCTTGTTGCGCACGAACAGGCCGATATACAGCGCGACCGGGTAGCCGATCAGCAGCGTCGCGATGAGGGTGATCAGCCAGATGCGGATCGTCGTCCACAGCGCATCGAGGTAGGTGGCGCTGGAAAAGAAGAACTGCCAGCTTTTCAGGGTCAGTGTGGGCGAGATCTTGAACGTGGTCTGGGTCCAGAAGCTGACATAGACCATCATCAGGATCGGCACGACCAGGAACAGCGCCATCCAGGCCATACCCGGCGCGAGCAGCCAGGCCGTGGTTCGCCTGCGCCGGCGCGGCACGGGCTGCTCGACGACGAGAGCGAGGTCCGACCGGGCGTCCATCTAGGTCTCCGCGAACAGCAGAGCCGACGCGGCCGGCCACTGCAGCGCGTAGCGCGCGTCGCGGGCGAAGTCCGGTGGGGTACGGTGGCCGAGGTAGTATTCGACCTCGAACGGACGGCCGGCATCCTGGCCGCCATCGACGTCGAACATGCCGATCATCCGCGCGCCGGAATACTCGCTGGCCAGGAACTTGCCCGACACCTGCGCCTGGCCGGGCGGCAGCGGCGCGCCATGCTCGGCGACCGCGACGCGATCCGACCGGATGCAATACGCCGCCGGGCCGGCGCCGACGCCGCGCTGCAGCGGCACACGCAGCCCAGGCGCCACGAAGGCGCCATCCGCCACCCGCCCGGCGAATACGTTGTAGCAGTTCAGCAGCCGGGCCACGGCGCGGTTGGCAGGCGCTTCGATCAAGGTGTCCGGTGCGTCGATCTGGGCGATCTGCCCGTCCGCCAGCACGGCGACGCGCGTGCCCATCGCCAGCGCCTCCTGCTCGTTGCCGGTGACGTGCAGGAACGTCGCGCCCAGGCGGCTGTGGATGCGGCGCAGCTCGACCATCATGCGCTCCCGCAGGCGTGCGTCGAGCGCGCCGAGCGGTTCGTCGAGCAGCACGATGCCGGGCTCGGCGATCAGCGTGCGGGCGAAGGCGACGCGCTGTTTCTGGCCGCCGGAGATCTGCGCCGGCAAGCGACTGCCGAGCCCTTGCAGGCCCGTCAGCTCCAGCGCCTGGGCGACGCGGCGGCCGATGTCGGCGGGATCGGTGATCGCGTTGTCGCGGCGATACCGCAGGCCGAACGCCACGTTGTCGGCGACGCTGAGATGGGGAAACAGCGCGAAGGACTGGAACACGAAGCCGACGCCACGCTCGTGGGCCGGGCGGCCGAGCATGGAGCGTCCGCCCACCCGCACGTCACCGGCGTCCAGCGGCTCGAACCCGGCGACCGCGCGCAGCAGGGTGGACTTGCCGGAGCCGCTCGGACCCAACAGTGTGACGTATTCGCCGGCGTCGACCGAGAGCGACAGCCGGTCGAGCACGACGCGCCCGGCGAAGGACTTGGTGATCCCGTCGAGCTCAAGCGCCTGTTGCATCAAGCAGGCTATCCTCCTATGCGAGCTGCACGCCAAGTCCATTTGCATCTGCAATGACACAAATGTAAGCATAGGCTTGCACCGGGCGATCTCGAACGCAATCGAAATTTTTCCTTGACTTAGAAATAGGCATAATTGTCGTGCATGAGGCAGCCATTGGTGAATTTTGAGCCATTTCTTTTGGTGAGATTTTGACTGATTTGAGCAAGACTCGTTGAGAATGTCTTGCGCGGACGAGAAGCAGTTGGCAGGATCAGCAGCGCTGACGAACTACGGTGGCTGAGATGGCCAATCTACGCGTCGCGGTAGATATCGGCGGCACATTCACCGATATCTGCATACTGGATGAACGCACCGGTGGCTTACGGGTAGCAAAGACCGCCTCCACCCCGGACCCCACCGACGGCTTCCTTGCCGGGCTCGAACAGGGCGGCGTCGACCTGCACGACGTGGCGCTGCTGTCGCACGGCACCATCGTCGCCACCAACGCCCTTATAACCCGCCGCCTGCCGCGCGCAGCGATGGTTTGCACCGAGGGCTTCCGCGACGTGCTCGAGATCCGCCGCGCCAACAACGAGGACCTCTGGGATACCTAGAAGGACGTCGCCCGCCCCTATATCCCGCGCCGCGACCGCCTTACGGTACGGGAGCGCGTCGACGCCGCCGGCCGGGTGGTCGCGCCGCCCGACGAGGACGGCGCACGCGAGGTCGCGCGCGTGCTGCGCAAGCGCCAGGTGGCGGCGGTCGCGGTGTGCTTCATGAACGCATTCGCCAATGGCGCCAACGAATTGCGCATGAAGGCGATCCTGGAAGCGGAGCTGCCCGGTGTGCCGGTAACCACCTCGTCCGAGACGCTGCCGGAGATCTTCGAGCACTAGCGCTTCTCCACCACCGTGGTCAACGCCATCCTGGCCCCGGTGGTGGGCGACTACTGCGCTCGCCTCGGCAACCGGCTGGCCAGCGGTGGCTACGCTAGCGACCTTCTGTTGCTGCACAGCGGCGGCTCGCTCGCCTGGATCGACGACGCCGGTTCGCTGCATAACGGCCCGCA
>CAXTJW010000003.1:0-8470 GCA_964244305.1 uncultured Acetobacteraceae bacterium | reverse complement strand
GCGGCGGCTCGCTCGCCTGGATCGACGACGCCGGTTCGCTGCATAACGGCCCGCAATCCGCCGGGGCCAACCCCGGCCCCGCCTGCTACGGGCGCGGCAACCCGACACCGACCAACACCGACGCCAACGTCGTGCTGGGCCGGCTCGGCCGCGGGCTCGCCGGCGGCAGCGTCCAGCTCGACCCCGCGCTGGCTGAGGCAGCCGTGCGGAAGGGCGTGGCCGAGCGGCTCGGCATGGAGATGCATGAGACGGCCGAGGCGATCGTACAGGTGGCCAACGCCAACATGGCGGATGCCGTGCGATTGATCTCCATCAGCCGCGGATTCGACCCGCGCGATTTTGCTTCGGTGGCGTTTGGCGGCGCGGGCGCGCTGCATGGCGCGGCGTTGGCGAAGGAGCTCGCCATCCCGGTCGTCATCGTGCCGCCCTATCCCGGCGTAACCTCGGCGCTCGGCTGCCTGCTGGTGGATGTGCAGCACGACCTCGCCGAGAGTTATATCTGCCCGGCTGCCGACGCCGATGCGGCCGCGATCGAGGCGGCGTTCGCCATATTGGAGGCCGAGGCGCATGAGCGGCTGCAGAACGAGGGCATTCCGCCCGACCGCCGCCTGGTGGAGCGCACGGTGGACATGATGTATCAGGGCCAGCGGCGCTCGCTCGCGGTTCCGGCCGGCAGCCCGGTCGCCTCCGTGCCCGACCTAGTCGCCGCCTTCCATGCGCAGCACGAGCGCGAGTACAACTACCGCCGCGACGACGCCGCGGTGGACATCTACCGGCTGAACCTCCGCGCCGTCGGCACCGTGCCCAAGGCGGCGCTGGCGGAGCATGAGCTGGGCGGCGCAATGCCGGAGCCGATCGGCCACCGGGCTGTGTGGTTTGGGGCAGAGAGCCACGACACGCCGGTTTACCAGCGCGACGCCCTGCCCGCCGGGGTAAGCTTCAGCGGCCCCGCCATCGTGGACCAATCCGACTTCACTACTGTCGTGCCGCCGGGCTCGCGGGCCGAGGTGGACCGTTTCCTCAAAATCATCATCCGGATGGAGGGCTGAAGATGGCGCCTCAAGCAGCCACCAGGGAGGGCTTCGCGCTTGATCCCGTCACCTTCGAGGTGCTCAATAACTCGTTCATCACCGCGGTCGACCAGTTGGCCGAGCAGATCCTGCGGACGTGCTACTCGTTCGTCATCTTCAACCGCGATTTCTCCAACGCGATGCACGACGCTAATGGCGATTCCGTCGCCCAGGGCAACCAGGACATCGCGGTGCACGTCGGCACTCTGCACTGGACCTGCAAGGACGTGATCCGCGCCTTCGAGGGCGACATGCGCGAGGGCGACGTCTATGCCATAAACGACCCCTACGCCGGCGGCACGCACTTCCCCGACGTGCGGCTGATCCGGCCAGTGTTCGTCGATGGCGAGCCGATCGCCTACATGCAGTCCAGCGGGCACTGGTCCGACGTGGGCGGCAGCGTGCCGGGCTCGTTCGATGTGATGGCGAAGGAGCTGTTCCGCGAGGGCATACGCATCACCCCGGTGCGCCTGTGGGACGGCGGGCGGTTCTGCCGCGACGTCGCCGGCCTGATCGCCGCCAACACTCGCGACCCGGCCTCGATCATCGGCGACATGCAAGCGCAGGCGGAGGCGACCCGCGTGGCCGAGCGCGAGATCATCCGGCTGGTCGGCAAATACGGGCGGGACACCGTCGTCACCGGTTTCGCCGACGTGCAGGACTATGTCGAGCGCGCAATGCGCCAGCGGCTGGCGGCGCTGCCGGACGGCGAGTGGGAAACGCAGGACTTCATCGACCGCGACCCGTCGCAGGGCGAGGGCATGATCCCGATCCGGGTCAAGCTGACGAAGCGCGGCGACCGGGCGATCTACGACTTCACCGGCAGCCATTCCTGCATCGGCTCGCTGTATAATTCCGCGTTCGGCGCGACCTTCTCGGCCGTTGCCGCGGAGATGAAGACGTTCTTCCCCGATTTGCCGCTCAACTTCGGCTTCTATCGCTGCTTCGAGGTGATCGCGCCTGAGGACACCGTGGTGAGCGCGCGCTGGCCGGTCGCGGTGACAGGTTTTCTGATGCCGTTCGAGAAGATCATGACCTCGATCTTCGAGATCTGGTCGCAGATCATGCCCGAGCGGGCCATCGCCTGTGCGTTCAACCTCGAATACTTGCTGACCGGCGGGCGGGACCTGCGTTCGCCGAGCAAGCCGATATTCATGTTCTATGATTGGCTGCCGGGCGGCTGGGGCGGGCGCAACGGCCGCGACGGCTGCAACGTCACGACGGCCTGCTTCGGCACTGGCCTGCAGTCGCAGCCGGTGGAGGGCCAGGAGCGCGGCTGCCCGATCCTGACCGACGAATACCAGGTCCTGACCGACTCCGCAGGGCCCGGCCAGTGGCGCGGCGGCGTCGGGGTGCGCAAGACCAGCACGCTCCGCCATGCCGAGCAGACCGTCATCTCCTATTTCTGCGACCGCGAGCGCGCGCTCGTGTGGGGGCATCAACGGCGGGCTGCCATCCATGCCGCACGGCCACAGCCTCAAGCGCGCCGAAACTGGCCGGGAAGAGTGGCTCGGAGCGGTGTTCTCCGACGTCGCGCTGCGCTCCGGCGACGTGTTCAGCCGGCCGACCGCGGGCGGTGGCGGCTACGGCGATCCGCTGTTGCGCGACCCGGCGCGAGTGAGAGACGACGTCGCCGACGACTACGTCTCGATCGAGCGCGCCCGCATCGATTACGGCGTGGTCTTGCATGTTGTCGATGCCGACTTGGCCGAATACGAGGTGGACGCGGAGGCCACGCGGCGCGAACGCGAACATATCCGCAAACACCGCCGGGGCTGGATTGAGGACGATCCGCAGCGTGTGGCCGAGCGCTTCCGCAACGGCGAGATCGGTGTGTTGGACGTGGTGCGCCGCTACGCTGTGCTGCTCAATTGGGAGACTGGCGCCGTGCTTGAACGCAGTACTGCGCAGTTCCGCGAGATGTTTCTCCGGCGGTCGGCTGGCTACTGGCAAGACACATCGGCAAGTTGAGTTATCTGCGCCAGAAAGCTTTCGGGCCGGCGACAGCATGGTGCAGGGCCTTGGTGCACAATTCAGATCGTGGACGTAGAGCCCCATCCCAAGGGGTTTTCAAAGGACACGCTGGGAGACTGGCATGCCAAGCCTGGCCGTCCGGTTCAGCATCGAGAAGCCGACCTTGGCCTCGGTCTTCTGAGCCGGCAGGATTCGGGCACGAAGTCTGCTGCCGATGACGGCCTTATTGCGGAACATGTCCGTCTCCGCGTGCGACCGCCGGCCGTAGCCGACCGCCTTTCGCCAACCCAGGCGACCCTTGTCCCCGATTATCCGGATGTGCAGTCGCACTGGCTGGGTGCCGTGCCCGCAGGATCTTTGCCAGCGCGCGTCAGTGGCCTTGTAGGGCATCAGTCATCCGGCAGAACGAGGGAGCAGCCCTATGCGCTCAGTTCGCGCCTCGCCAAAGCCTCGAACCGAGCCTGAATTGTGCACTGACGCCGCTATTTGGAGCATTTCGACGTCGGGAATCGAAGAGAAGACTGCCAAACGCCTGGCATGGTAGTTGCTGTTTAGCCCAAGCAGCGTGCAGGCTAGTGGTCCGATCCTAACGTTTGGGTCCCAAACGTTAGGTGAATCGGTCCACCAAACCAAGGCTAGTGATGTGAATCAGACGGATGCTTCCGTCTGATTCACATCACTAGCGGCGCTGTTCGGAGGAGCGCCGAACGCCAATGGACTTTGACCTCGTGCTCGACGGTGCGCGGCTTCCTAGCCGAAAGTCGACGGTTGACATCGGCATTCGCGATGGCCGGATCGCAGCTTTGGGAACAGCACTGGGCGGCACCGCCCCGCGCCACAGGCTGGAGGGCAGGCTGGTCCTTCCCGGCCTGATCGAGACCCATATCCATCTCGACAAGTCAGGCCTCATGGAGCGCTGTGCGTGCAATCGCGGCACTCTCGACGAAGCCGTCGAGGCTGTCAGTGTGGCCAAGCGCGACTTCACCGAGGATGACGTCTACGCCCGGGCGGCGCAGACGCTCGAACGGGCCATCCTGCAGGGGACGACGCGCATGCGGACCCACGTCGAGGTGGACCCGCGGATCGGTCTGACCAGTGTCCACGCTCTCCTGCGCCTGAAGCGCGACTACGCATGGGCCGTCGATCTCACGCTATGCGCCTTTCCGCAGGAAGGTTTGCTGGACGATCCCGGCTGCGAGGATGTGCTTGTTTCTGCAATGGAGGCCGGGTGCGACGTGATCGGCGGCGCTCCCTATATGGACAGGGACTCGCACGGCCAGATCGCGCGTGTATTCGCCATCGCACGTCATTTTGATGTCGACATAGATTTTCACCTCGACTTCGGTCTCGACCCCAGTCATCTCGATGTGTTGGAGGTCTGTCGCCTGAGCGACGCATTCGGTTGGGGCGGGCGTGTCGCGGTCGGTCATGTGACGAAGTTCTCGTCGATCTCACCGGCACGGCTCGCGGAAATTGGGCTCATGCTGGCGGCCTCGGGCGTTGCCGTTACCGTGCTGCCATCGACCGACCTGTTCCTCACAGGGCGGGATCACGACCACAACGTGCCGCGCGGCGTTGCCCCGGCGCATCGTTTGCTGGCGCAGGGGGTGACCTGCTCGCTGTCCACCAACAACGTGCTGAACCCGTTCACCCCGTTCGGGGACTGCTCGCTGATCCGGATGGCCAATCTGTATGCCAACATCGCCCAGGTCGGGACGCCGGACGGGATGGCGGCCTGCCTCGACATGGTGACGATGCAGTCGGCTAAGCTCCTGCGGCTCGACGATTACGGACTGGCGCCCGGGATGGCGGCGGACGTTGTCGTGCTTGACTGCAAGACCACCGCTCAGGCCGTAGCCGAGCTGGCATCTCCGCTTTGCGGCTACAAGCGCGGCCGCCAGACGTTCGAACGGCCGGTCGCCTGCCTGTTGCGGCCCGAATAGACCATGCAGGAGTCGGTCGGCGCGTTCTGTGCGCATGGTCGGGCCGAACGCCGGACCCGAGACGACGGGCCGCTGGCCGGGTTGCGCTTTGGCGTGAAGGATCTGTTCGACGTTGCCGACTTGCCGACCGGAGCAGGCAGCCCGGACTGGCTGGCCTCGCATCCCGTTCCGACCACGACGGCCAGCGTCGTCCCGCATTTGCTGGATGCCGGCGCCACGACGGCAGGCAAGACGCACACGGACGAGATCGCCTGGAGCCTCGCCGGTCAGAACGCGCATTACGCACGCCCATCAACAGCGCTGTTCCTGTTCGCATTCCCGGCGGCTCCAGCAGCGGCTCGGCCGCCGCCACCGCGGCGAGGCTGGGGGATTTTGCTCTCGGATCCGAACGGGTGGGTCGGTCCGCCTGCCCGCCAGCCTCTGCGGCCTTTACGGCATCCGGACCACCCATGGCACGATCCCGCTGGACGGGGCGGTGCCGCTGGCGCCCAGCTACGATTGCGCCGGCTGGTTCGCGAGCGATGCGGAGGTGTTTGCACGAGTAGGCGCCGTGCTGCTGCCACGAGCGCAGGCCCTATCGCGGCTGCTGATCGCCACCGACCTGTTCGAACAGTCGGACCCGGCCGTGGCCACCGCACTTCAGGACGGCGTGCGCAGAATTGAAGCGGTTCTCGGAATGGCCACACCCGTTCATCTTGGCGCGATGCCCGAGTGGCGGGAGGTGTTCCGGCTCATCCAAGCGGACGAGGCCTGGACGGCGTACGGCGCGTGGATCGAGACGGTTCGCCCCCGCTTCGGCCCCGGCATACGCGAACGGTTCGAGGCCGCGTCCCGCCTCGAGCGCGCAGAAGTGGCGACTGCTCGTTCGCGCCGGGCCGAGATCGCGGCAATGCTCCGTGGCTTGGTCGCGCCGGGAACGATGCTTCTGATGCATGCCGCACCGGGGATCGCGCCCCTGCGCGAGGCGGGCCCGACCGAGATGGAGACGTTTCGGCAGGCGTCGCTGGACTTGCTTTGCCCGGCTGGGCATGCCGGGCTGCCGCAGGTCTTGCTCCCGCTCGGAACCCTCGACGGCTGCCCGTTCGGCCTGGGCGTGGTGGCCTGCTCCGAAGGAGATACAGCGCTCCTGCGTCTCGCCCGAGACGTTGCCGCGGGTGGCTGACACTCGGCCCGTCGCCGTCCGGGGCGGACTGTTGCTGAAACCGGCGTTCGACGCCGTTCCGGCGGATATCCTGATCCGCGATGGCGTGATCCAGGGACTTGTGCCACCCGGCGCCACTCTGAGGGCATAGCGTCGGTTGTCATGCAGACGACGCTAGGGGTGAACGGGCCGTGAACTTGGAGCTTGGGGTTGCTGGAATCAGGATGTCACATCGTCCAGCACGCGTCCCATCGCGTAGGATGGTACATACCCGGCGAGCGCGTTGCCCGTCGGGCGTATTGATCGCATGAGGGACTCCCGGGACTTGCCCGTGATAGCCGCTGACTTGCGGAAGCCGAACAAATAGGGCCTCGCATCTGCGGGTAAGGAGCTGAGCGACAGCCCCAGTTCCTTGTCGGATAGATGGGCCACTGAGGCGGCTACCTCCGCTACCCTCGCTTCGACGGTGGCGATGTTTGCTGTCAGCAACCGGACGATGTCGTCGAAATCTGTCCAGAACTCCTCTGGCAGATCACGACGGATCGCGCCCATGTCGTCGCCGGCTATCATCGCTTCCCACATCGCCAGGGGCGTGCAGCGCGAGATCAACGCATGGATGCGGCGGTACTCCGCCCCCTTGAGCTTCAGGCGCAAGCCATCGCTGAACCGGATGACGAAACCTTCGTCATCCCGAGGGAGCGCCGCTGCGTGGCTCACCATGTCGGCGATGCTGGCAAACTCGTGCCGGCGGGCTGCGCGCCAGCCAAGCACCCGGCAGGTTGCCAGCACCTCCTCATAGGTCAGTTCCCGCCCATCGCCGTCGTATGCCGCTAGCATGACCAAAGCAGGCTCCGGGTAGCGGACGACGATCCGGTTTTCCGGATAGACCGCCTCGAACAGGTAGGTCGTGCCAGGTGTGAGCGGCGACAGATCCGCGGCATCGAACCGGGTCTGCGCCCAGACCGCCTGCTCGGAATTGAACGCTCCCTTCGTAGCGGCACGTCAACGACCTGTATGGTGGAAGGCGATGATGAGGCTGCCGTCGAGCTTTTCGAAAGCCTCGAACGGCAGATCAGGCGCTTCGCCCCGCCGTTCGCCGACATTGAAGAACTTGGGAAATGGCGTTGCGATCACCTGACCGGCTGCTTCGTCGACAATGAGGCCGCGAGCCATGACGGTGAACTCGTCCCAGCCATCCTCATAAACGCAGCGTGGCGTATAGATGAACAGCTGCAGCCCGGCTGCGCCGTCGATGCGGCGATGCACGAAGCCAAGCCCTCGGGCACGCTCCAGACCGGCCATCAAGGCAGTGAAGGGCATCTGACGGGCGGGGTGTATCGGCTCATTCATCGGATTACGGATCGATCATCACAGGGGACGTTGAAGGGAGGCGCGGTTGACCTCGCGATAGACGGTTGACCGCCCAAGCCCGAGTTGGCGCGCAGCGGCAGTCGGCGACAGCCCGGCCGCGACCAGTTTCAGGGCTGCGGCAATCCGGTCCGCGTCGAGCGGCTGACGGCCTGGCCGCTTCCCCTTGGCGCGGGCGGCGGCGATACCGTCCTTGGTACGCTCAGCGATGAGCCGGCGCTCGAAGTGCGCGATGGCGCCGAACACATGGAAGATCAGCTCGCCGGCGGCCGACGACGTGCCGATCTTCTCCTCCAGGCCGAGCAGCGCGATGTCGCGCTCCTTCAGCATCGTCACGGTCGTCAGCAGCTCGCCTAGCGACCGCCCCAGGCGGTCCAGGTGCACGACGGCCAGCGTGTCGCCATTACGCGCGTAGGCCAGAAGGTCCTGCAGCCCTGGCCGGTTCATGTTGCGTCCGGAGCGCACGTCGGTGAACACCCGGATCGCACCGGCCCCGGAAGGGGCTACGCATGAAATCTCGTGTCGGTATTGCATCGGGATCGTAGGCTATCCGGCCAGGAGCTTGAGCATGTATGCGTCGTTCCAAGCGGCCTTTTTCCGCCGACCGCGGATGCTGGTTTTCGATGTCCGGTCGCGACCGACGATGTTCAGTTCGATTTTGCGCAGGAGTGCCAGATTGCGCGCGGCCGTGCAATCACGCACACGGCTGTCGTCCTCACGGAAGGTCACATCCAACACCCAGTGGAGTGCGTTCACCACCGCCCAGTGCGAGCGGATCGCTTGGCCCAGGATGGCCGGGTCGTCAGAGCAACTCGTCAGCAGGTAGCGGATCTCGCTTTCGACCTTGGTGGGCGCGCCGCTGACGCTGCGGATGGTGTCGACCGCGAGGACGGTGTGCAGGCCCGGCCAGCCGCTTAAGACATCCAGGGCCGCAGCGTCTGTGCTGGCGAACACCCGGCGGCGGACCAGGCGGC
>CAXTJW010000002.1:0-36546 GCA_964244305.1 uncultured Acetobacteraceae bacterium | reverse complement strand
AGTCAACTGCATGGCATGCCTATGCTAATGCGGCAGCGCGATCGGGTCGAACGGCGCTCGGTGAACAATCGATGACGTTGCCGCAGCAAGTGCATTGCCGCGGGACGCTGCGGCGCGCGTGCTCTAATTTGCGCTGGATCGCTCTCATCGGCGGTCGCCGGTCATCTCTCGAATCGTCAACGGGAACTCGCCCCATGCCTGGACAGATCCTGCACTACTTAATCCTGTCCGGCGGTCTGCTTGCCATCATGCCGCTGCTACTTGTGGCGACGCTGGCAGTCGGCATCGAGCGGTGGTGGCTGTTGAGCCAGACGGTGCGCAGCGGCAGGCGGCTGCAGGAAATGGTCCGCCAAGTCGGCTATCGCGAACTCGCCGCGTTGCGCACGCTGGCGCGCGAGCACGGGCAAAGCCTGGGCGGCCACCTGGTCGGAACCGCGATCGCCTCGCGCGGCGAGACCGCCGACGCGATCGAAACCCATTTGGACGAGGAAGTGATGCGTTCGACCCCGCGGCTGATGCGCGGGTTTTGGGTGCTGGACACCGCGGTGACCATCGCGCCGCTGCTGGGCCTGTTCGGCACCATCATCGGCCTGATCCAGACCTTCAACGTGCTGTCCGCCCATGGCGGCCCGGCGGAGGTCACGGGCGGCATCGCCGACGCGCTGATCGCCACCGCCGCAGGCGTTCTCGTTGCCGTCGTCGCCGTCTGCTTCCTCAACGTCCTCAACGCGATGCTGGCGTCGATCACCTTCCAGCTCGACACGATCAAGCTGTCGCTGCTGAACCGTCTGCACGGCAACGGCGTCGGCCAGCTCCCCGACGAGACATCCAGCCGCAGCCCCCCGGTCCGCGCAATGCGGCCGGCCGCCCGGGGCGTGGGCACCTAGGCGATGGCGCGACGCAAGCGCACCCTGCTGCCACAGCGCCACGCACGGCTCGAGATCGTGCCGATGATCGACGTCATGATGTTCCTCCTGGTCTTCTTCGTGATGATCGCGCTGAGCATGATCCCCAACGCCGGCGTCTCGGTCGACCTGCCCTCGGCCGCGACGGCAAGCACCCTCCCGGCAAGCCAGCTCGCGGTCGCCATCGACAAGACTGGGACGTTGCGCGTCGACGGCGTCGAGCTGTCGCTGCCCGGGTTGGCGGCCCGCATCGGCGCGAACGACGCGAAGACGACGAGCGTGGTGATCTCGGCCGACCGCACGGTGGATTTTCAGCACGTGATGGCGGTGATGGACGCGGCACGGGCGGCGGGGGTGAAGGACATCGGGCTGGCGGCAAAGCAGGACTGAAGCCGGCGGCCTGTGCGGGCATGCCGCTTGCATGGATCTGTGCGGAGGGTGCCCAGTAATGGACGTCCCCACCGTTAATCCCGAACTTACCCCATAGTAGCCAGATCGCTGCAGCTATCCGGACCAACAAGGAAGTCGACGACGGCATCCAAGTGGGTCCCTTACCCGACTAGTTTGCGGCCTAGGTCGCGTCGTCACCGCCGATGGCGCCTACGGCCCGGGCAGCCTATCGGGCGGCGCTGGCCACGTGACCCGCGTCTCCTTCACTGATCAAAAGGTAATCCATGGCTCCTGCCCCGTTCCACCTCGCCTGGTTCCTCCAGGGCTCCTCCATCCAGGCGTGGAATGCGGACTGGACCGGCAACATCGCCGAGGAATGGATGTCGGCCGGCATGTTCCTCGACCTCGCGCGCAACATCGAGCGCGCCGGCTTCGACTATCTCCTGCTCGAGGATTCGATCTACATCGGCCAGAACTGGCAGAACAGGCGCGACATCTTCCTCAAGAACGGCATGTCGGTCCCGCGGCAGGAACCGAGCGTGGTGGCGTCCCTGATGGCCGCGGCCACCACCCGGCTCGGCATCGTGCCGACCCTGTCCACCTTCGCCTACCATCCCTACCTCACCGCCCGTATCGTCGGCACGCTGGACCAGGTGTCGGACGGCCGGGCCGGCTGGAACATGGTGACGGGCTCGTCGGACTTCTCGGGCCAGAACTTCGGCCTCGACCACCTGCCCGAGCACGACACGCGCTATGAAATGGCAGCCGAATATATCGACGTGGTGACCCGGCTCTGGGACAGCTGGGAGCCCGGCGCCATCGTGGCCGACCGCACGAGCGGCGTGCTGATCGATCCGGAGAAGGTCCACACGATCGACCACAAGGGACGCTACTACGCGAGCCGCGGCCCGCTGAATTCCGGCCCAGCGCCCCAGGGCCGCCCGGTGATCGCCCAGGCGGGCGGTTCCGCGAAGGGCCGGGCCATCGCTGCCCGATACGCCGACACCATCGTGGCGCATCCGAAGGGCATCGATGGCATGAAGGGATACCGCGACGACATCCGCACCCAGATGCGTGCGTTCGGCCGCGATCCCGACCGCTGCAAGGTGCTGTTCATGGTGTATCCGATCCTCGCCGACACCGCGGCAGGCGCGCGGGAAAAGGCCGACAAGCGGGCCGTCGACGCTGCCGCCAACCTGAACGAGCGCATGGCGCAGATCGGCTGGACCACCAACATCGACTTCTCCGACCACGATCTGGACGCCCCTTTGCAGGAGTTGACCACCAACGGCCACCAGTCTTCGCTGCAGAACTTCATCCGCAAGGCTGGCGGCCGCACCCTGCGCGAGGCGGTGATCGCGCATAGCAGCAGCGGGGCCAGCATGGACTTGGTCGGCACGCCGGACCAGGTTGCGGGCCAGATGGGCGAGATCATGCAGGAGGTCGGCGGCGACGGCTTCCTGATCGCCCTGCCCAACGTCAGCCGCAAGACCGTCGCCGAGGTCACCGACGGCCTGGTGCCCGCCCTGCAGCAACGCGGCCTGGTGCGCACCAACTACGGCTGCAAGCAGTTCCGCGACAACCTGCTGGAGTTCTGACCCGTCAGGCCGGGGACGCGGCCACGATGTCCAGCGCCCGGCGCAGCATCGTCTGCGTCGCCTCCGGCGTCATGAAGCCGGCATGGGCCGTCAGCGTCACGTTCGGCGAGTGCAGGAGGGCATCGTCCGGCGCCGGCGGCTCCGGGGAGAACACGTCGATGGCGGCGTGGCGCACATGCCCGGACGCCAGCAGGCGGGCAAGGGCCGCGTTGTCCACGATATCGGCCCGGGCGGTATTGACGAAGATCACGCCGGGTTTGGTCGAAGCCAGGCGGCCGGCATCGAGGAAGCCGCGCGTGTCCTCGTTCAGCGCCAGCGTCAGGCACAGGATGTCGGCACGGGCGAGCACGTCCTCCAAGCTCGCCACCGCGCCGGGTGACGGAGTGCGGTTCCAGGCGAGCACCTGCATGCCGAGCCCAGCCGCCATGCGCGCCACCTCCCGCCCGATGCCGCCCAGGCCGATGATGCCGAGCGTCTTGCCGAACACCTGCATGCCCTCCGCCTGCCGCCACTGCCCGGCGCGCACCTCGCGGTCCATGCGCGCCACGTCCCGGGCGGCGGCCAGCGCCAGGGTGATGGTGTGCTCGGCGACGGTGGTGTCACCATAGCCCTTGATCGTCTCCACCGCGATGCCGCAGCGCCCGGCGGCCTTGATGTCGATGAACGAGGACGCGCCCGTCCCCAGGAACACGATCCGGCGCAACACAGCGCAGCGGGCCAGGATGGCGGCGTCGAAATAGGTGTGGTCGACGATCGCGGTGTCGTAGCCCGCCAGCAGGCCCGGCAGGTCGGCCGGCTGGTCCGGGCAGATGTTGACCGTCACCGCCGGGTCGCCGGGCCGCTGCACGCGCTCCCACAGCGGGAGCATTCCGTCCGTGCAGTCGAGGAAGAGTGTTGGCATCCGTCGCTCCTGATGATGAATGATGCCGCCTGGGCAAGCACGTACCATGCCCGGCACCGGTCTTGCTTGTTGCCCCCCGGCAACAGCGGGACGGCGTGATGCGCGACAAACGACAGATGCACCTGGTTGCCTTCCTAATGACGGGGCCGACCTGCCATCACCACGGCGCCTGGCGTCACCCGGAATCGGCGGTTGACGACCTGCTCAGCCCCACGCGCTACGAGCACATCGCCCGCGTGCTGGAGGCGGGCAAGTTCGACGCGCTGTTCTTCGCCGACATCCTTGGCCTCTATGACCTGTATGGCGGCAGCTTCGATACCGTGGTCGGGCGCGGCGGCCAGCTCTGCCTGCTCGACCCCGCCGTCGTGCTGCCGATGATGGCACGGGTCACCGAGCACATCGGGCTTGGCCTCACCTACTCCTCCACCTTCAACCACCCGTACCAGATTGCCCGCATGCTGGGCAGCCTCGATCATTTGAGCGGCGGCCGGGCATCGTGGAACGTGGTGGCGTCCACCAGCACGCTGGAGGCCCGCAACTTCGGCATGGACGAGATGCCCGGCCGTGCGCAGCGCTACGACCGGGCGGACGAGGTGCTGGAAGCCTGCTGCGCGCTGTGGGAAAGCTGGGACGAGGGCGCGCTGCTGCTGGATAAGGCGTCCGGCGCCTTCGCCGACCCGGCCAAGGTCCACTACGCCGATTACGCCGGCCGCTGGGTGCGCAGCCGCGGGCCGCTGACCACACCGCGCAGCCCGCAGGGACGGCCCGTGATCATGCAGGCCGGCAGCTCGGAACGCGGGCGGGAGTTCGGTGCGCGCTGGGGCGAGGTGATCTTCACGCTGCAGCACCGGAAATCCGACATGCAGGCCTTCTATGCCGACTTCAAATCCCGCCTGTTGAAGCATGGCCGCGCGGCCGGGGATTGCGTCGTGCTGCCGTCGATCGACGTGGTGCTGGGCGAGACCGAATCGATCGCGCGCGAACGGGCGGAACACGTCAACAGCCTGGTGGACACCCAGCTCGGCCTGGCCCTGATTTCCGGCCATATCGGCATCGACCTGTCCCGGTTCGACCCCGACCAGCCGCTCACCGACATCGCCATCGAGGAAGGCTCGCGCGGGTCGTTCGACGTGATCCTGCAGGGCACCGCGGCCGAGGGCCTGACGCTGGGCGAGGCGGCCCGGCGCTTCGGCACCAGCGAATTGTGCCCCCAACTGGTCGGCACGCCGGAGATGGTCGCCGACCAGCTGACGGACCTGTTCCAGGACGGCGCCTGCGACGGCTTCGTGCTGACGCCCACCACCTTCCCCGGCATGTTCGAGCAATTCAGCCGCTCTGTGGTGCCGCTGCTGCAGAAGCGGGGCGTGTTCCGGACGGAATACACGGGACGGACACTGCGGGAGAACCTGCGGAGCTAGATGGCACGGCCATTGCTTATTTGGGTTATCGGAACCGGGCCCTGGCGTCCCCTACAGGAGTGCTGACTACCTTGACCACCCTTCGACGTTGCCTTCGCAGTTTCGCTGTCGCCTGCCTGGCCACTACCGCCCTGTCTGGGGCAGTGCGGTCGGAAACGCTGGGACCGGTGACGGACAGCGTCGGCGTGGTCAAGGTGGCCAAGGGGCAGCCTATCCTGATCGGCGCGCTGCTGGTCCTGTCCGGGCCCGACCTGTCCTTGGGCGTGGATGCGTCGCGCGGCGCCGAGATCGCCTTCGACGACCACAAGAACATGCTGGTGGGCCACCCGATCAAGTACCTGCCCGAGGATGGGCAGTGCAGCGTCGAGGGCGGCCAGACCGGCGCCACGCGCCTGGCCTCGAACAAGCAGATCGTTGGGGTGCTCGGCACCGCCTGTTCTTCCGAATCGCGCGGCGGCTCGCCCATCCTGTGGAATGCGGGAATGCCGCAGGCGGTGACGAGCGCCACGGCGCCGGCACTGACCGCCGCGGACCGGCCGCTGGGCCTGCAGGGCATCGTCCGCTTCGTCTACAACGACATCAATGCAGCCAGCGCCGCGGTGAGGTATGCCCAGAGCATCCACGCCACCAAGGTCGCGACCATGCACGACGGCAGCCTGTATGCCGAGGAGCTGGTCAACGCCTTCGCCCGGCAGTTCAAGGCCGCCGGCGGCACCATCGTCGCGGCGGAGGCCATTTCGCCCTCCGACACCGACCTGCGCCCCATGCTTACCCGCATCGGCACCGCCAAGCCGGAGCTGCTATTCGCCCCCGTCTTCACCGGCGCCTCCGCCTACCTGGTCCGGCAGGTGAAGGAGGTGCAGGGCATGGCCTCCACTCCCATCCTGGGCACCGACGCGGTGCTCGCCCCGGCCTTCCTCGAGGCGGCCGGGGATGGCGCGATCGGCTACCGGCTGACCGGCACCGATAACGACCCGAAGCTGATGGGGTCGCACTACGGCGAGTTCCTGGGCAAGTACAAGGCGAAGTTCGGCGAGGACCCGATCGGCGGCTTCCACGCCAACGGCTACGACTCGGCGCTGGCGATGATGACGGCGATCGAGAAAGTCGCGCAGACCGACGCCGGCGGTGACACCTTCATCGGCCGCAAGGCCCTGCGCGACGCGCTGATGGCCACGTCTGGCCTGGACGGGCTGACGGGCAAGCTGACCTGCGACAAGAACGGCGATTGCGGCGCATCGAACTTCGCGGTCTTCGAGTACGTCGGCGGCGACCCGTCCACGTTCAAGCTCGGGTCCAATCCCAAAAAGGTCTTCCCCTAGGCCGGCCGCATGATCGCCGACTGGCTTCGCCGGGCCACTGCGGTCGACTGGTTCCTGCTGGCCTTGCGGCTGGTGGTGGTCGCGGTGGTCGGGACCGGCTTCGTCGCCGGGCTGCTGCATCCACGATATGGCCAGGCCGAATGGTTCTCCTTCCTATCGTTCGGGCTGACCATCGGGGCGATCTACGCGCTGATCGCACTGGGCTACACCATGGTGTACGGCATTTTGCGCATGGTGAACTTCGCCCATGGCGACGTCTTCATGTTCGGCGCCTATGCCTCCTGCTTCTCGTTATTGGCCTGCAACCGCGCCGGCATCCTGGCATCGCAACCGGGCTTGTCCTTTGCCATAGCCGCCGTCGTCTGCATGGCCGTCTCGGCTGGCGTCGCCGTGCTGGTGGAGCGCATCGCCTATCGCCCGTTCCGCCGCGGCCGGTCTTTGGCGCCGCTCATCAGCACGCTGGGCGTCTCCTTCGTGCTGGAATATTCGGCGCGCGGCATGTTCGGGGCACAGAACAAGGCCTTTCCCACCATGCCGGCGGTCGACGGGATCGTCACCCTCGCCGGCTTCGCGGTACCGCGGACCCAGGTCGTGGTGGTGCTGACCGCCATACTTACCATGGTGGTGCTCACCCTGGTCGTCATGCGGACCCGGCTGGGCACGGCCATGCGGGCCGTAGCCGAAGACAAGGATGCGGCGACCCTGATGGGGATCGACGTCGACCGGGTCATCGTCTTCACCTTCGCACTGGGCGGGGTGCTCGCGGGAGTGGCCGGGCTGCTGTATGGCCTGGTGTTCAAGCAGGTCTCGTTCTTCATGGGCTTCTTCCTCGGCGTGAAGGGCTTCGGCGCCGCGGTGCTGGGCGGGATCGGCAACATCCCCGGCGCCATGCTCGGCGGCTTCGCGCTGGGGCTGGTGGAAAGCCTCGGGCCGGCCGCCTTCCTGGAAGGTCTCGGGGTCGACTCGCCGTATCAGCTGCGCGACGCAATCGCCTACACGATGCTGGTTATGGTGCTGATCTTCCGCCCGCGCGGGTTGCTGGGCGAGCGCCTGTCGGCCGTGCGAGCCTGAGGCATTGGAACTCGCGCACCCCGTTGCCGTCGCGCGGCCCATAAGGCTCCCGGTCCAGGCGCGCCGGGCTGCGGGCGTCGCCCTGTCGGTGGCGGCTTGGTGCGCCTTCACCGTGCTGGTCGGGCTGTTCGGCCAGTTCAGCAACAAGGCCCTGGTGGTCGGCGTGGTGGATATCGGCCACGCGCTGATGCTGGCCATCGCGCTCGGCGGCGGCGCAATGCTGGCGCGCCGCCCGCTTCTCGGGCCGCCCGGCGCGATGGCATCGTCACCCTGGCCGGGGCTGCTCCTGGCCGCACTGGCCGGGGCGGCCGCCGCAGCAATGCTGGCCGGCCTGACCGTCGCGGCGGAGGCGGCGAACCTGCGTTGGGTGCTGGTTTCGCTGACCCCGGTCACCTTGCGCCGGGTCGGCTTCGGGCTGGCGGCGCCGCAAGCTGTCCTCGTGCTGGCGGCGTCGGGGGCGGCTGCCGCCGCGCTCGGTTCGGCGCTGGTGCAGTGCGGCACCGTCGCGCGGCGCATTGTATTGGGCGCGCTGGCCGGCGTGGTCACGGCCGGGCTCCTGCGCGAGCTGATCCGCAGCGTGTTGGGCGGGATCGGCGGGGTGGAGGACTGGGCCTTCACCTATGACGGCGTGCTGCCCGCCGGAGCCGCCGTCGCCGCCGTCCTCGGCGCCATGATCGCCGCTCGCCCCGGGCGCGGCGCCATCGCGCGCCTCCCGGCCCGGCAGCGGCTGCCGCTCCAGCTGGCCGGGGTCGTCGTGCTGCTGGCCCTGCCGGTGCTGACGAACGACTTCGTCGCGCAGGTGATGCTGCTGGTCTGCCTCTACACATTGATGGGGATGGGGCTGAACATCGAGCTGGGCTTGGCCGGGCTGGTCGACCTGGGCTTCGTCGCCTTCTTCGCCGTGGGCGCGTATACGGTGGCGCTGCTGACCGCCGACCCGGCCGGCACGGGGGGGCATCTCGGCTTCTTCACCGCCCTGCCCTTCGCGATCGTCGCCGCTTCGGGCGCCGGATTCCTGTTTGGGCTGCCCGTGCTGAAGGTGCGTGGCGACTACTTGGCGATCGCTACGCTGGGCCTGGGCGAGATCATCCGCGTGCTGGTGCTGTCCGACCTGCTGAAGCCGCTGCTGGGCGGGGCGCAGGGGATCATCAACATCCCCAAGCCGGTGCTGTTCGGCACCGTGCTCGGCTCCCCCACCCAGATTTTCTACATGACGGCCTGCCTGACCGCGCTGGCCGGCGTCGTCGCCTGGCGGGTGCAGCACTCGGGGCTGGGACGGCGCTGGCTCGCCGTGCGCGAGGACGAGGACGTGGCGCAGGCGCTGGGCATCGGACTCGTGCGGGTCAAGCTCTCGGCCTACACGATGGGCGCGGCCTTCGCCGGGCTCGCGGGCGGCATCTTCGCCGGCATGGTGGGCTCGGTCTTTCCGCAGAGCTTCCAGCTCCTGGTGTCGGTCAACGTGCTGGCGATCCTGGTGGTGGGCGGCATCGGCAGCCTGCCGGGCGTGCTGGTCGGCGCCGCGGCGCTGATCGGCGCGCCGGAGGTGCTGCGCGACCTCGGGGAATACCGCTACCTCATCTACGGCCTGGTGATCATCGCGGTGGTGCGGCTGAAGCCGGACGGGCTGAGCCCGAAAGCCGTGCTGCAGCGGGAGGCGGCATGACCGCCCTGTTATCCGCCTGCGGCGTCAGCAAGCGCTACGGCGGACTGCTGGCGGTCAGCGACGTGAGCCTCACCGTGCCCCATGGCGCGATCCACAGCGTCATCGGGCCCAACGGCGCCGGCAAGACCACCTTGTTCAACTGCCTGACCTCGTTCGTGCATCCGAGCGCCGGGGAAATCCATTTGGACGGCGTCCGCATCGACAGCCTGCGGCCCGACCTGGTCGCAAAACACGGCGTGGCGCGCACCTACCAGAACATCCGCTTGTTCCCCGACCTGACGGTGATCGAGAACGTCATGGTCGGCCTGGACGCCAAGCACCCGGAATCGCTGCTCGGCGCGCTGTTCGCCACGCCCGCGCATCGCCGGGCGCTGCGGGAGACGACGGACCGGGCCCGGGCCCTGCTGGCCGCGGTCGGCCTGTCCGGGCGCGGCGACCGGCTGTCCCGGCACCTGCCTTATGGCGACCAGCGCCGGCTGGAGATCGCCCGCGCCATGGCGATCGAACCGGTCCTGCTGCTGCTCGACGAGCCCGCGGCCGGGATGAACCCGGTCGAAAGCCACGCCATGCTGGAGCTGATCCGCAGCCTGCGTGACCACCACGGTCTGACGATCCTGCTGATCGAGCACCAGATGCGCGTGGTGATGGGCATCTCCGAACGCATCACCGTGCTGGATCACGGCGCCTGCATCGCCGAGGGGACCCCGGCCGAAATCCGCGCCGATCCGACGGTGATCGCCGCCTATTTGGGCGCCCGCGCGGCCCGGCACGGCATGGACGCGCTGGAGGCCCGGGCATGAGCGCGCTCGTCGCCTCCGACCTGCACGTCAGCTACGGCGCCATCCGGGCGCTGCGCGGCGTGTCGCTCGCGGTGGCGGCCGGCACGATCTGCGCGGTGGTGGGGGCCAACGGCGCGGGAAAGACCACGGCGCTGAACGCGATTTGCGGGCTGCGGACCCGCATTGCCGGGCGCATCGTGCTGGACGGACAGGACGTGACGCACGTGGCGCCGCACGACCTGGTGCCCCGCGGCCTGGTCCAGGTGCCGGAAGGGCGGCGCGTCTTTGCCCGGCTGACGGTGGCGGAGAACCTGGCCATGGGCGCCTTCCGCCGCCGCGGCCCGAAGGCGGTCTTGCAGCATGAGCTGGAGCGCGTGCTGGCATTGTTCCCCCGCCTGCGCGAGCGGCTGCGCCAGGTCGCCGGGACGCTGTCGGGCGGCGAGCAGCAGATGCTGGCCATGGGCCGCGCCCTGATGTCGGCTCCGCGCACCCTGCTGCTGGACGAGCCGAGCATGGGGCTCGCGCCGCAGGTGGTGGACCAGGTCTTCGACACGGTCCGGACCATCAACAAGGGCGGCGTCACGATCCTGCTGGTGGAGCAGAACGCCCTCATGGCGCTGGAGATCGCCGACACCGCCTACGTGCTGCAGTCCGGCGAGGTCGTGCTGGCGGGATCGGGTGCCGAGCTGCTGCACAGCGACGCGGTGCGGGAGGCCTACCTGGGATGATGCACTCGGTTCAGGATGGGCCGGACAGCGGGAGAGACGGAGCGTGATGGACACCGCGGACATCGTCGTCGTCGGCCTGGGCGCGGTGGGCAGCGCCACGCTGCATCGCCTGGCCCTGCAGGGCGTGCGCGCCGTTGGGATCGACCGGTTCGATCCGCCGCACGCGCACGGCTCCACCCATGGCGGCAGCCGGGTCACGCGCCTCGCCGTCGCGGAGGGCGACGCCTACGTGCCACTGGTGCGCCGATCGCACGAGATCTGGCGGGAACTGGAGCAGGAGACCGGCGAGACGCTGCTGCGGCAGATCGGCTTGCTCATGATCGGCGAGGGCGATGGGGCCCGGAACCACGGACGGCCGGGTTTCCTGGGGGCGACGATCGACATCGCGCGCCGCCATGCCATCGCGCACGAGATCCTGGACAGCGCCGAGATCCGCCGCCGCTTTCCGCAATTCGGGGTGCGCGACGCGGATCGCGGCTTCTTCGAACCTACGGCCGGCGTCGTCTTTCCCGAGGCCGGCGTCGCCGTCCAGCTCCGCCTGGCCCGCATGCACGGCGCGACGGTGCGGCCGAACGAGGCGGTCCTGTCCATTGCGCCGCATGGCGACGGAGTGCTGGTGACGACGGATAAGGGCAGCATCGCGGCCGGGCGGGTGGTGCTGACGGCCGGTGCGTGGTTGCCGGGCCTGGCCGGCGGGATTATGGCCGACATGGTGCAGGTCCATCGCCAGACCCTGCTGTGGTTCGAGCCGGACGAGCCGCGCCTTTATGACCCGGCTGCCTGTCCGGTGTTCATTTGGATGCACGGCGCCCTGGAGGCCGACTACCTCTATGGCTTCCCGCTCCTGCCCGGCGAACCCGGCGTGAAGGTGGGCAGCGAACGGTACGACGGCCACACCGAGCCGGATCGCGTGGACCGCATTGTTTCGGAAGAGGAAGTGCGGACGCTGTACGACCGCCATGTCGACGGCCGTCTGCTTGGGTTGAGCCGCCGGCTCGGCAAGTCGGCGACCTGCCTATATGCGGTGACGCCCGATGCCGGGTTCATCATCGATCGGTTGCGGGAGGACGGGACCGTGCTGGCCGCCTCGTGCTGCTCCGGTCATGGCTTCAAGCATTCTCCGGCGCTGGGCGAGGCGGTGGCCGCCGCCGCGCTGGCCCCGGCACGCGCGATGGCGCCCGAGTTCAGCCTGGCGCGGTTCGGCGCGCCTGTACTCGCCTGATGCGGCACCCGGCGAACCGGGCCGCGCGCGTCGGTGTTGATGGGACGGACGCTCGTTCTGCAGGCCGTCCATCGAGACCTTGCCCGATCCAGCTTAGGCTATCGACGAGGCGATCGAGACGTTTTTGCCGTTATGGGATTTCCGGCAACCATCGGCCGCCCGACCCGACGAGCAGGCAAAAGCCCTCTTTTAGCAGGTGCCGGGCCCGCGTTGCCGGGACAGTCTTGAAAATACGCCAGTAAGTTGCCCCGGCAGCTATGGCCAGTTCGCTGTCGGGGCGGTGACGCGTCTGCAAGCCACAATCATCGTGCGGCCGGCTCACGACCGGCGGGGTTGTTGCCTGGTCCATCCCGCCAATCCGCGATCCGATCCAGCGGGTAGATGGGGCGGGGGATGCGCTTCCATGGCAGGCTGACCACATCTGATTGGCCCGGACCGGCCGTGTCGGCGCGGATGATCTGCAAGGTGATCGGCGCGAAATACTGGAAGTTGGCCGCAGTCTTAAATACCGCGATCTTGTGCTCGGTCGGCTCGATCCCGAATGCCCGGTAAACGTCGGGCGAGTTGTCGCCGATGCCGCGCAGCTCACTGATGAGGAGCGTTACTGGACCGGTGTCGAACACGACCGGGCGGCCCATGTCGAACTCGCCGTGCCGGTCGTTTCCGAGCGAGACTAGGCCGTCGGAGATGCGGCGCACCGTTCCGGTGACGGTGACGGGCCTGAATCAACCGCTCTGCTCGCCACCCAAGGGCAGCGTGACCGTCGCACCCTCGCTTGCCTTCTCCAGGTGCTGGACAGCCTGCGGGGAAACCATGGGGATGAGGGCCTTGCTCCTGATGCCAAGGCGGAGCATCGCCTCCAGGATCACGTTGCTGTCGCCGGCCGCGCCACCCAGGACCGTGTCGCCGGTGTCGCTCAGCACGACGATCCCGCGCTCGGCGGCGTCCGCGGCACGCACGGCGTCATCGACCGGGATCGCTTCCTTGATCTGGAACTCGTCGCGCATGGACCAGGCCAGGTCCGCCAACTCATCCGCGAGTGCCTCCGCCAAAGCCCCGTCGTTCTGCGTGACAACGATGCAGGCCCAGCCAGCCTCCGCCATGTCCAGCCATGGCTGCATCGGATACGTGCTGGCCTGGAGCACGCGCGGATCGGCCTCCATGGCGCGCGCGCGATCGAACCAGATCTTCATCGGGCCATCGGAGGTCCGGAATTTCTCCTGGTGCGAGAACAGCGGGATCTTGCGCCAGGCGGTGACGGACGTCAGTCCCTCCGTGAGGATGCGGATCAACAGCGCGGTGCCGATTTTGCCGGTCTCGAACGGATCATCTGGCTGGCTCCGATGGCCCACGATGACGGTGGCGTTTTCGACCATTGCGCGGGTGACGTTCGCATGGTGGTCGAGACCGAGCAGGATCGGCACGGTCTCGATCGAAGCGGGCGAGGCGCTTGCCGCGACGGCTGCCAGATGGCCGCCGACTTGACCGTTGTCGGCAAGCTTCCGCAGGATTTCGGCGCCTTCATAGATGCCGAATGCCCTGAAATCATCCAGAGTCGTCGGCATCGGATTAAAGTCGTTCGTCTCCTGTGAAACGTGAACCAGTGCCAGGCGCATCTTCGCTACTCCGCCACGTCCAAAACTAGTGGTGCGAATCAGACGGAAGCATCCGTCTGATTCGCACCACTAGTTTTGGTTTGGTGAACCGATTCACCTAACGTTTGGGACTCAAACGTTAGGATCGGACCACTAGTGCATACCGCGAGCTTTGCGTTCAGACGTCGGATACATCGCTTCAGCAGCCCCCGCGAAGGCGTCACGCATCAGTGCAAACGCCTCCTCGTCATGGGCGAACGATACGTAGAGCCGCCCGTAGGTGGAGGGCATCACGAGGACGCCTCGCTCGCGAAGGTGCAGATGCAGCGCCATCGATTTCTCGACATCCACCAATCGTTGCGCGGCCTCGTAGTCGCCCGGCACGTCCGGTCCAAACCAGAGGCTGAAGACCGTGCCGAACCCGCTCGTCCGCACCGACACTCCTCGGCTGGCAAAACAGCTCTCGATTGCGGCACGGAAGGCATCACCCTTCTCGACCAGGGCCGGGTAGTCCACGGTCATCAGCGCTGCCATCGTGGCGATGACGGCCGCGCACGCGAGCGGATTGCCGCTGAAGGTTCCGCCGCGAAGGCCATTCAGGGCTTCGAAGCGATCGAGGATTGCGCGGCGGCCTATGACGGCGGATGTCGCAATACCGCTCGCGATCGCCTTGCCCGCGGTTGCGATATCCGGGTCCAAGCCGAAGAGGTGGCTGGTCAGGCCGTTATGGAGGCGGAAGCCCATCAGCACCTCATCGGCGATCAGCAGAGCGCCATGGCGCCGGGCCACGTGCTCCAGGTGCTGAAGGTAGCCATCCGCAGCCATCAGGCAGGCGGCATTGGCCATGGTCGGCTCGTAGATCACGGCCGCGATGTCGTCGTTCTCGGCGAACAGACGGTCGATGTCGCCGAAGTCATTGAACCGGAGAAGTGTGACCCTGTCCGTGGTTGGACGACGTTGGTCGTGAAACCGCGCGTCAGGCGTCGAAACATTGCCCAGCGCCACATCGTCCAGCCAACCGTCGAACCCCGCAGCCATCTTGGCGATGCGCTTGCGACCCGTGACGAGTCGGGCGATCCGGCATGCCAGGTGAACCGACTCACTTCCGGAGTTGGTGAACACGACCTGATCCAGCGGCGCCATACGCTGGGCCAGGGCCTCTGCTGCGCGCTCCTCAGCGGGGTGTCTGAAGGCCGGTAGCGGACCGTTCGCGAGTGCTTCGCCACAGGCCCTAACGACATCTGGGTGCGCGTGGCCCAGGATCGACCCGCCGAACCCCATGGCCGTGTCTACGTAGCGGCGACCATCGTCGCCGAACAGGTATGGACCCGAGCTTCGAACCACCTGGAACGATCGCCCGGCGATGGCCGGCAATGCCCGCACTGTGCTGGATACCTGGTTCACGAGATAGGGCATTGCTGATCCTGTAGAAGTTGAACAAGTATTGCAGTCGAAGCACGGTCAGGTCTTCTGCACGTTCCAGAAATAGCAGACCGAACCGTTCTTCACGCCCTGCAGGTTCTTGCGAAACGCCGTCTTCACGAAGAACTGCCCGAGTGGCACCGTCGGCGCCCGCTCCAGGGCTCGCATCTGTATGGCATCCAGCACGTCCTGCTGCTTGGCAGGGTCGCTGGCGGCAAGCCACTGCTCGGTCAAGTCCTCCGTCGGGGCGTCCGTGTAGCCGCCAGACCACTTGCCGTCGCCCCGCATGGTGGTGTTGAGCGCCGGGTTAGCAATTGAAACGCTCGGCCAATTGGTGTGATAGATGCTCCAGCCGCCGGCATCCGCCGGCTTGGTCGACAGGCGACGCTGCAGGACGCTGCCCCAATCCATCTCCTGCAGGTCGACGTCAAAGCCGATGCTTTTGAGCAGTTCCGCGGTGACTTGGCCATGCGGCCCGATGACGGGGAAGTCGGTCGGGTTGATGATCGCGACCTTCTCGCCGTTGTAGCCCGCCGCCCTGACCGCCTGGCGGGCTTTGGCAAGGTCGTGCGGGGCTTTCATTACCGCCGTGCCCAGCTCCTTCACACCGGGCATCCCGCACGGGAACATCGCGTAGCAGGTGCGATAGCTGGCCTGATCCGAGCCCATGATGGCGGCCATGTATTCGTTCTGGTCGATGACCGACAGCACGACCTCGCGCAGTTTCGCATTGTCGAACGGCGGTTGGGAGGCATTGAACCGGGCCACGGCGATGAAGCCATACGGGTCCTGCTGCTGCAGGCGGATGTCGGGGGACTTCTCGAGCAGCGGGATGAGGTCAGGCAGCGCCTGCTCCCACCAGTCGATCTCGCCGCGCTGCAACGCCGCGGCCGCCGTGGCCGGATCCGGCATGACGGTCCATTCGAGCCGGTCGATGGCGCGGACCGGCGTGCCGTCGTGGAATTTCAGCCCGTCGCGCAAGGTGACGAGCCAGGTGCGGCCATCGTCCGACACCGTGGCGCCGGCGGCCATCTGTGGGTGGGGCTGCAACTTGCCATCGACCCCGTAGAGCGTGTCGAAGACGCAGTAGCCATGGGTGATGGTCACGGCCGCCGTCGTCCAGACCGGGTCGAGAACCGAGAGGTTGGCCTGCGGGACGAATCGCAGCGTCCGCAGGTTCGCGGCACGGCTGATGCGGGGTGCGGCGAGTGGCAGCAGGGCTGCGCCGGTCGTCTTCAGAAGCGAACGGCGGGACACGGACATTCGGCAAACTCCGGCATAGGGGTTCGAACAGCGGCTGAGCTGGATCATGGTGCCATGCCGCAGACACGTGGAACCAATACCAATATCTGGCTGCGCCAATCGGGAAAGCCTATGGACTGATGCCTGCTTTGCTGAACGGAGAACCTGGATGAACCTGCGGCAGATGGAGGTGTTTCAGGCCGTCATGCGCGAGGGGACCGTTACTGCGGGCGCCCGTTCGCTCGGCCTCTCCCAGCCCTCGGTGACCGAGATGCTGAAGCACACGGAGACGGCGCTCGGGTTGCGCCTGTTCGACCGGGTGAAAGGACGCCTGCGCCCGACGCCGGAGGCGGAACTCCTATTCGAAGAGGTGCAGGAGATATTCGAGCGCGTCGGCGCATTCCGTCGCTCCTCCGATGCACTCCGCGAAACCCGGGTGGGATCGGTGAACGTGGCAACGGTCTCCGTGCTCGGCTTGTCCCTGGTGCCGACCCTGCTGGGCCGCTTCATGGCCACGCGACCGGATATCAGGGCTCGACTACAGGTGAGGCGCTATTCCGACCTGGTCGCTTCGGTCGCGATGGACCGCATCGACATCGGGTTCTCGTTCCAAACCGCCCCTGACCCACGCGTCATCAAGCATCAGGTCGCGCGACAAGGTCTCAGTCTCATCTTCCCCAAAGGCCACGCGTTAGGGCTCCGTCGCCGGGTGACGGTCGCGGATACCGGTCCTTATGCGGCCGTGACCTATGCCGCCATGAAGGGTCTCGGGTCCATCATCAACGGGATCTTCGCCCAGGCTGGAACTGTCCAGCGATCGGTGGCCGAGGTGGAACACATTGCCCAGGCCTGTTCGCTGGTGCAGTCCGGCATCGGCATCGCAGTCGTCGACTCGTTCTCGGACCTGCATCCCATGTTCCCTGCCGTCCAGCAACGCCCCTTGTCGTCGCCGGTCACCGTGACACTGGAGGCCTTGGAGCCGCGGCAGCGCTCCATGTCCCGATTGGCCACGGCGTTTCTCGACCATGTTCTAAACCGATGATCTAGTGGTCCCACGGTGGTCCGGGTGACGTTTTGCGTTCGTGCAGCCTACACGTCTATCCTAGACATGGGCACCCTGTACATCCTTTCCCTGCTTCAGGGAGAGGAGCGTCCTATGGAAACCGCTAAGTATATCATCGCTTTCGTCGCTGTCTTCAATTATGGCGGCCTTGTCGCGGATGCAATTGTGCCATCGCGTGCAAAGCAGCACCTTCTCAATCCTCGGTGGCCACCGCATGCCAAGTTTCACAATGGGCAGACGATGCTCATGGGAATCTTCAGCGGATCTATCGTGCTTGCCGTCCTGTTCGGCTCACAGCCACTTACGCTTCCTTTGTTCTTGATTGCCGCTGTAGTCGCTGCAAACTACTTCGTTGCCATGGCGTTCGCCACTGCGCTTCCCGGCACGGCATGGACCGATCCCGAGTTCTTAGATGACAGGGCCACCCCGTTGGGCTTTGCTCCTCAACAGCTGATCGCCTACGGGCTGTGTATCCTTGTCCTGGTTGCCGTGGGGATCGCTGTCGCGGCGCACTGAGGACAATAACAATGACCGGCATTGACGGCAGAGCCGCCGGTGTCGGCCATTGCGACCCAGTGAGTTGCGGGCGCTGAGCTCCATTGCGGGATCACAGTCGTAAGCATCAGCACGCCGCCGGCGCGCCGAAGCAAGGTCGCGGATGGTGCGCAGCCCAGCCTTGTTGCCGACCTCGGTCGCGTCGGTCAACAGGGTGATGACCACGATGTCGAATAGGTCGAGCACCGGATCCTGCGCGGTCGCCCTCAGCGTTCGCACGACGGCGAGCAGCGTCACTGTGCGCCGCTCCAGCGGCACCATTCCAGAATGCCAGAAGCAACCCTCATGGCACAGAGAAAGTATCCCATATAGAATTACCGTTTGGGTTCACCCCAACCGGGCAATGGTTCTGAGCGATTTACCGCGAGCCAAAGCGCTTTTTCGGCTCATCGGTGGCCGGCATGTACAACGAGACGGCCGTGCCTTCAGGATCGCGGAATTGAAACGTTTTATTGCCCCAAGGCATCAGCTTCATCTCGTGCACGAGCGGAACTTTGTCCTTCAGGCGCTCGTAATCGGCGTCGATGTCCGCAACCTGAAACTCGATATAGGCGGTCCGATTGGCGCCGGGCTCAGCGCTGCCTTCCTTCCACAAAGCGACAGTCTCAACGCTTCCTATGGCAAGCGTAGCACCGGGCGTGACGATCTCGGCAAAGACGGGAGCGAGCCATTCGGCGGTTAGCCCCGTCACCATTTCGTAGAAGGAAACCATGCCCTTGATGTCGGACGCGATCAGGCGGGTGGAAGCGAACTTCATGGCGGTTCTCCTAGAGGTGGCGGGATGAACGTCGACGCCTTTGAGTTGCGATACGCTATTGTAGTGTATCGTATCTGTCCACCCTTCATCTGCCCACGCGAAGGAACTCTCGTTGACCGAACCAACTAACGCGGCTCTCGGCCCTAGTACTGCCAAGACGCTCGATGAAAGAGTGCGCCGCTCACGGAGAACCGTGCTCGCCGCCACGGCAGAGTTGCTGTTCGAGCGGGGATTTTCCGGTGCAACCGTAGACGAGATTTCACGTCGCTCTGGAGTAGCCAGGACCACGATCTATCGGCATTGGCCAACCCGCGCCGACCTGTTGCGCGATGCCTGTTCGACAATAGCCACACCCCAGAACGTGCCGGACACTGGAAACTTCGAGACGGACGTGACCGCCTTGATGACCGACCTCGCCCAGCTGCTGCGGACTGCCAAGTGGACCTCGGTCCTACCCTCAATCATCGACGCTGCCGAGCGAGACCCTGACGTCGCCGACATGTACAGCCAGCTTCAATTGGGCTATTCGGCGCCTTTTGAGACAGTCATTCTACGGGCGGTAGCGCGGAGCGAACTGCCTGAGGACACAGATGCGGCCCTGTTGATCGCAGTGCTCACAGGCCCGCTCTTTTACCGCCGCTGGTTCTCCCGCGATCCCCTGACGGACGCCTTCGCGAAACAGATCGTCCAAAAGGTGGTCCGCTAGCCTGTAGCGCACCAGGCTCAGATCTGTCCCGGCGATCGTAGACGAACACATCTGAACTGCAGTTTCGGTTCCGTTGCTACCTGATTCCCAAGAAGCACCAGTCCAGCATCGACCCCAAGCGGCTAGTCCTCATCGACGAGATTTGGACGAAGACCAATATGCGCCCTTGCGGGGCTGGGCGGCAGGGGGCCAGCGGCTGAACGCGAAAATGCCTTGCGGGCACTGGAAGACTGTGACGTTCGTCGCAGCTTCGATATGACCGGATCGTTGCGCCACGCTTGTTTGACGGCTCGCGCCGTGAACATCGAGGAGCTGCTGTACGGCATCGCCGTCGCGTTGCCCGTGTTCCGCAAGCAGGGGAAAGGGTGCTTCATCAACATCGCCTCCACCGCAGCTCGCAAGACGACTCCTAGCCGAATCATCTACTCCGGCACGAAGGCCGCGATGCTGGCGATTTCCGACCGTCTCCGTCAGGAGCTTGCCGGACATCTACGTGTCACCGTCCTCTGACCCGACTTGAGCGACACGCATCTTGCCAATCATGTGAAGAACAATAATATCAAGGCGCAAGTCGAACACATCGGTAAGTTATTCGCGATGCCGCCGCAATCGGTCGCGCGCGAGATCAGCTATGCGATCGAAACTCGATGCCGTTGGCCTGTAAGTCCGCCACGAACGTGACTACCCGCCGGATGGACCGCCCGACCCGGTCGAGTTTTCAAACAATGAGGGTGTCGCAGGCCCGTAGGTGCGAGAGGGCGTCGTCCAAACCTGGTCGTCGTGTCACCGTTCCACTTTGCCGATTTTGAAACACACGGTCGCAAGCGGCTTGCTTCAGCGCGTCGAGCTGCAGGTGCAGGCTCTGCTCGGCCGTAAATACTAGTGCATAGCCAGCGTGAAGCATCGCAACGATAACGGATGAATTTAGCGAGGATGGGCAAGCATAAGTCAGGCGGCAGCGTTCGTCCTTGCCTTCACCACCTTCATATCGCGTGCAGGAGGCAATCCGAACATGCGCCCATATTCTCGCGTGAACTGCGGAACGCTCTCGTAGCCGACCGCGTGAGCGGCGCTGCCGATGCCGGCGCCCTGCGCCAGCATCATGCGCCGGGCCTCGATCAGGCGCAGCTGCTTCTGGAATTGGAGAGGCGTAAGCGAGGTGATGCCGCGAAAGTGCTCGTAGAATGAGGACGCGCTCATCCCGGCCGCTTCGGCGAGCTGTTCCACCCGGAGCGGACTGGCGAAACCGTCACGGATGATCGCGACGGCGCGCGCGATGCGCTGCGCATGGCTGTCAGCGACGCCGAGGCTACGGATCGCGCCGCCATGGCGCCCCGACAGCAACCAGAAATGCAGCTCGCGAATGAGCTGGGATTCGAGGACCGGCCGGGATGCGGGACGATCGAGCAGCCGCAACAGGCGGAGCACCGCGTCCGCCACCTCGCGCTCGGTCGCGTCGACCCGCACCGGAGTGTTTGCGGCGAAGGACGCCGAGCCCATCTCGACGACCAGCCCCTCGATGACCGCCGGATCGAGATCGACCACCACCGAGATATAAGGTTTGCCTGCGCTCGCCTGCGTGACCTGGCTGACGGTCGGAACGTCGGCGGCGATCAGCAACGACTCTCCCGCGCCGAAGCCGAAGGTGCTGCTGCCCATGATCACGCGCTTGCGCCCTTGCTGAACGAGGGCGACTAGTGGTCGCGATACCGCATATAGCAGAATGGTCGGCGAGGTCTCGCGAAGGATCGTCAGTCCGGGAATGGGCGTGCGCGCGACCCCGTCGTGATCGGCATATGTTTCGGCATACCGGCGGGCTCTGTCGAGCAGGGTGTCATCCATTGCGCAGATTTGACGGTCTCCGGCTCGGTTTGTAACGGGTTTGGAGGATCGGGCAACAAACGGCGAGGTTTTGGCAAGGCCTTTCTTCCAGCGACGCCTCGCTGGGGGTCTGGCGGGGGCTTCCATCCCGTCCAGGCACGAGCAGGGAGGGAGAAGGCCGTGGCCAGCGCGTTTCAGTTGTTGATCGACGGTGCCGATCGCGAGGCTTTCGACGAGCGGAGCTAGCCCGTCATGAACCCGGCGACGGCCGAGAACATCGGCCGCGTCGCCTCTGCGTCATAATCCGACCTGGACGAGGCGGTCGAGGCCGCCTCGCGCGGGTTGCGCGCGTGGCGCGCCGTACCCCCCTTGAGAGCGCGGCGGCATCCTGAAGGAGGCGGCCCGGATCATGCGCCGCGACGTCGAACGGCTCGCGCTCACCATGACGCGCGAGCAGGGCAAGCAACTCGGCGAGGCGAAGGAGGAGGTGCTCCGGTCGACCGGCTTCCTCGAATGGGGCGGCGAGCAGGCCCGACGCAGCTCCGATCGGATCGTGCATGGGCGGACGGCGGACCATCCGATCGAGATCCAGACCCATCCGATCGGCGTCGTCGCCGCCTTCACGCCATGGAACTTCCCGATGGCGCTCGCCGCCAAGAGGTTCGTGGGCGTGCTCGGCACCGGCTGCGCGATTTTCTGCAACCCGTCAGAAGAAACGCCCAGCTCGGTGCTGACCATGGCCAAGGCGCTGCTGAAGGCGGGCATCACGCCTACGGCGATCAGCGTCGTGTTCGGCGACGCCGACCAGATCTCGAAGCATTTGATCGTGGCCGACATCGTGGCGAAGATCACCCTCACCGACCCGATCCCGATCGGCAAGCTACGTCTTCACCGATGACGCCGGCCGCGCGCGGCTGCTGGACCAGACAATTACGGCATTGCGCCGGCTGGCCGCCGACCATCGCGACACGCCCATGGCGGGGCGCACCCACCTTCAGCACGCCCTGCCGATCACGTTCGGCTACAAGGCGGTGGTCTGTCCTCCAGGCCTGCTCCGGCATCGCCAGCGGATCGGCCAGAGGAAGGCCCACGTGCTGGTTGCCGAGTTCTCGGGCGCGGCGGGGACGCTGGCGTCGCTCGGGACCGACGGACTAGCCGTCCAGGCGGCGTTCGCACGGGAGCTGGGCCTGGGCGCCCTCGATCACCTGGCACGCCAGTCGCGACGGCACCGTGGAGGCCGCATCCTGGCTGAAAGCGCAGTTTCGTAGGATCACGCAAGAAACTAAGAGGAACCGGCAACACCCACGGCGCTGCGTCCGCCATATTCCGATCCAACGCACCACCATCCAAAAGGATAGCCCGTGACCACCATTTCGCTCGTGACCGGAGCCAGCCGCGGGCTGGGCCGCAACACCGCCGTCAGCATTGCGCGCCATGGCGGCGACGTCATCCTGACCTACCGAAGCGGGGCCGACGGCGCGAAGGCCGTCGTGGCCGAAATCGAGTCTCTTGGGCACAAGGCGGTCGCGCTGCAGCTCGACGTCAGCGACGTCTCCACCTTTCCCACGTTCGTCGAGAGCGTGTGTTCGGCGCTGAAATCAACCTGGGACCGGGACAGCTTCGATCACCTGATCAACAACGCCGGCCATGGCGAGATGGCCAGCTTCGCCGAAACGACCGAGGCGCAGTTCGACAGCCTGTTCAATGTCCATGTCAAGGGCGTGTTCTTCCTGACCCAGGCGTTGCTGCGCCTTCTTGCCGATGGCGGGCGCGTCGTGAACTTCTCCTCGGGACTGACGCGGATCGCCGCTTCGGGCTTCTCGGCTTATTCGGCCGCCAAGGGCGCAGTCGAGATCCTCACCCTCTATATGGCCAAGGAGTTGGCGAGCCGCGGCGTCACCGCGAACACGGTCGCACCGGGCGCCATCGAGACCGACTTCCTGGGCGGCGCGGTGCGCGACACGCCGGCCTATAATGAGGCCTTCGCCGGCATGACGGCCCTTGGCCGCGTCGGTCTGCCCGATGACATCGGTCCGGCGGTCGCGAGCCTCCTCGGTCCCGACAACCGCTGGATCACCGCGCAGCGCATCGAGGTGTCGGGCGGCCAGAACATCTGACGGCAGGCTGGCGGCCGGAGCCGCAAGCCTCCGGCCGCACCGACACGGCGTCGCGAGCGCCGCGTCCCCCTAACCCAGCGGAGACTCCATTCCCAAAATCATCATCCAAGCTCCGGAGGGCGCTTTCGACGCCAACGCGCGCGCGGCGATCGCGACAGAGGTCATCCGAGGCGAGGAAGGCAATCTCCAACCGCCAGGGATCGCACGTTAGCATGTCATAGAGTGCAATGATCGAGGCTGGGTAGTAAGACGCCAGCTTACTCAGGCTTTAGATTGAGAAAGCTGCCACTTGATACGAGATCATTGTCGATAAGTGCCGACACTTAGCCAAACCGAACGACAGTAATCGAGATTGCCGATGCTGTGAGGGGCGGAGCTGATCTCCAGCGAGTCGATCGCCGCTTTCGCCGCGAAATAGGGCGCGAGGTACGGCGGGGTACCACCGCGCGTGCTGGTCGAGGCGACCCAGACGATCAGCGGTTCGCCGCCGCCGGTCCGCATGTGCGGCAGCGTGGTGCGGTTGAGCCGCTGCGGGCCGACGACGTTGATGTCGTGGAGCGAGGCGAACTGCTCGGGTGTGAACGCCTTGGCCGGGCCGAATGCCATATGGCCGGCGTTGTGGACGAGCACGTCGATCAGTTCCTGCTCGGCGATGATGTGCGCGACCGCGGCGTCGACCGACGCCTGGTCCTGCACGTCGAGCGCGATCGTGCGGAGGTCGACGCCGTGCTCCTCGGAGTAGATGCGCGCCTGCTCGACCTTGTCGTCGGTCGGCTCGCGCATTGAGGCGTAGACGATGTGACCGGCATCGGCGAGCTGGTAGGCGGTCATCTCGCCAAACCCGCCCGATGAGCCGGTGACGAGGATCATCTTGGCCATCAGATCTCTCCGCCGTTGGCGCGCAGCACCTGGCCGCTGATCCAGCCGCCGTTAGGGCCGGTCAGGAACGATACGACGCGGGCAATGTCCTCAGGCTCGCCGAGGCGGCCGAACGGGTTCATCTTCTTGCTCGCGTCGATCTGTTCCTTGCTCTTGCCTTCGGTGAACAGCGGCGTATCGACCGGTCCGGGCGCGACCGCGTTGACGGTGATGCTGCGCGAGCCTAGTTCCTTGGCGACAATGTGGGTCATTGCCTCGATGCCCGCCTTGCTCGCGGCATCGAGCGCGTAGGTCGGCTGGTAGAGCCCGACCACGCTCGGCGAAAAGCTGACGATGCGGCCGCCCTCGCGCAGGCTCTTTGCAGCCTCGCGCAGGCCATTGAACACATTCTTCAGGTTGACCGCGATCGCCGTCCCGCCAGCGGCCTCGATCTTCGCGACGAGCGCCTCTGCCTGATCGCTGCCAGACGAGTAGTTGATCACAAGCGACGCGGGCAGCTTGGCAAGGTGGGTGGCGGGAACCACCGCAACCTCGGCGAGCGCGCCGCCGGCGGGCGGATCGGTGCGCGTGACGACACGGTCGCCCACGCTCCATCCGGTCATGTCCGCGCCGACCTGCTCGATGATGCCGGCGAGATCGGTGCCGAGCGTGTAGGGGAACTCGACCGGGAAGAAGTCGTGCATGAAACCCTGCTGGATCTTGGTGTCGAGGGGGTTGAGCCCGGCCGGTGGGCGCGACGCCCAACCATTCGCCGGTGTGGGTGCCGGTCATCGCCGCCCGCACGCCGACTCGGGCGCCGCCGGCGATCACGTCGTGGACGGTGATCGCGAGGTCCGGAATGGCCGCCTTGAAGGCACGGATCATCGGCTTGATCCCCTCGGGGCCGGCGTCCTGCCCCGGCAGCAACGGGATGTCCAGCCAGTCAGGCGTCACTACCTGGTCGAGCAGATCGGGCTCGCCCGCGAAGGCGCGGTAGAAGGTATCCAGCGTCGCGCGGATCTCGCCCGACGCGCAGCTATTGCTTGTCTGAACGTCGCTCACGCAAGCTCTCCTCGTCGTCCGCCAACCAAATCTCAGACCGTGCCGAGCGCTCCCGGCTGGACCGCCGTCTCGATCGCGGCGTGGCGGGCCGCGATGGCGAGATACACGGCGGGCAGCACGAATAGGGTGAACAGGGTGCCGATCGAAAGGCCGCTGGCGATCACCAGTCCCATGTTGTAGCGCGACGCCGCACCCGCCCCGGTCGCGATGATTAACGGCACCACGCTGAGCACCATCGCCGACGTGGTCATCAGGATCGGCCGCAGCCGGAGGCCGGCGGCATAGACAATCGCCTCCAGCTTGGACTTGCCCTCGGCTTGCGCCGCGTTGGCGACCTCCACGATCAGGATGCCGTGTTTGCTGATCAGGCCCATCAAGGTTACCAGCCCGACCTCGGTATAAACGTTGAGCGTCGCCCCGCCGAGACCGAGGCTGATGAAGACCAAGGCGCCGGCGACCGACATCGGGATCGAGACAAGGATCACCAATGGGTCCCGGAAACTCTCGAACAACGCCGCCAGCGCCAGGAAGATGATGATCAGGGCGAGGACGAAGGTGGCGACGAAGCCGCTCGACTCGTTCACCAGCTGCCGCAGCGGTCCGGCATAGTCGATGGACACATCCACAGGCAGCGTGCGTTTCGCCAGCTCCTGCAAGGACTGCAGCGCCGCGTCCTGCGACACGCCCAGCGCCGGCACGCCGGAAATCGTCGCTGAATTGACCTGCTGGAAGTGGGTGATGGTCTCCGGCACGGTCTGCGTTTCGGCATGCGCAATGGCCGAGAGCGGAACCGGGATGCCGTTCACGGTGGCGATCTGGAAATCCAGCACCTGATCGATCGTCAGCCGCGACCGCTGCTGCACCTGGGCGATCACCTTGTAGGATCGTGACTGCAGGCTGAAGTAATTGGTGTAGCCGCCGCCAAGCAGCCCACCGAGAGCGGCCCCGACCTGCGTCATTGTCAGGCCGAGCTGGGCCGCCTTGTCGCGGTCGATATCGATCACCCGCTGCGGCTGGTCGACCTTGAGGTCGCTGTCGATGAACAGGAACATGCCGCTCGATGCCGCGGCGGCCAGGAAGGTCTGCGCCTGCGGATACAGCGTCGCCAGCGGCAGCGTGGATTTCAGCACGAACTGGATCGGCAGGCCGGAGGCGCCCGGCAGCGCCGGCGGCTGGAACGCCACGATCTTCTGCCCGGCGACCCCGCTGAGCTTGGCCTGCAGGTCGCGCTGGATTGCGGCGGCATCACGGTGCCGGTTGTCCCAGGGTTGCAGCGTCACACCGCCGATGGACTGGGTTGAGCTCTCGACTTGGAAGGTCTGCGCCCTCTCCGGCAGTTTCGCCATGATGTCGGCGACCTGGCGGCCGAACAGTTCCTTCTGCTGCAAGGTCGCATCCGGGGCCGAGCTCGGCTGCAAGATAACGACGCCCTGATCCTCCTGAGGCGCCAGTTCGCTATCGGCGCTGCTATAAAGGAAGTAGATGCTGCCGATCACCAAGGCAGTGAATATCAGCGTCACCGGCACCGTCTGGAGGCTGCCGCGCAGCAAGCCCTCGTAGCCGCGCTGCAGGCGGCCGAACACATGGTCGATGGATGCGACGATCCGCTTCACCCAGCCGGACCCCTGCCCGTGCGGCTTCAGCACCATGCTGCACATCATCGGCGACAGCGTCAGCGAGACGATCGCCGACACCGTGACGGCACCCACCAGGGTGAAGGCGAACTCGCTGAACAGCGCGCCGGTCAACCCACCCTGGAAGCCGATCGGCACATAGACGGCGACCAGCACGACAGTCATGGCGATGATCGGACCGGCCAGGTCGCGCGCCGCCTTGATCGCGGCATCGCGTGGCCGCATCCCGTCTTCCAGATGCCGGCTGACGCTTTCCACCACGATGATGGCGTCGTCCACCACCAGCCCGATCGCGAGCACCAGCGCCAGCAAGGTCAGCAGGTTGATCGAGAAACCGAAGACCAGCATGCACGCGAATGTGCCGACCAGCGATAGCGGAATGGCGACGATCGGGATCAGCACGGAGCGCGGCGAGCCGAGGAAGGCGAAGACCACCAGGGTCACGATCGCCACCGCCTCGCCCAGCGATCGTTCCACCTCGCTGATCGAGCTGTTCACGAACACCGTCGAGTCATACACGATGGCACTCTGGATGCCCGCCGGCAGCGCTTGCTGGACCGTCGGCAGCACCGCCTTCACGCCGTTGATGACCGTGAGCAGGCTGGCCGAGGGCACCGTCTGTATCCCCAGATACACACCCTTCTTGCCGTTGTACGAAACGCCAGACTCGTAGTCGTCCGCCCCCAGTGTGACGTTGGCCACGTCGGACAGCCGGATGTTCCCGCCATTGACCTGCTTGACCACGAGGTCGCGGAACTCCTGCACCGAGTGCAGGTCGGTCGATGCGGTCAGGTTGAACTGCACCATCTGTCCCTTGGTGGTGCCAAGCCCGGCGATGACGCTGTTGGCGCCGAGCGCGGTGGTCACGTCCGTCGCCGTCAGCCCATAGGCCGACAGCTTCTGCGGATCGAGCCAGGCGCGCAGCGCGAAGTATTGCGGGCCGAGCAGTTCCACCGTCTGCACGCCGGTCACGGATTGCAGCCGCGGCTGTACGTTGCGCACCAGGTAGTCAGTGACCTGGTTCGGCGCCAGCTCGTCGCTGGCGAACCCGATAATGAGCGCATCCAGCGACTGGCCGATGGCGACCGTGATGGTCGGCTGCTGCACGCCGCTGGGCAATTGGTTCAGCACCGAATTGATCTTGGCGCTGATCTCGGTGATCGCCTTGTCCGGATCGAAGTTCAGAATCAGGTTGGCGGCGATGGTGCTGGTGCCGGAACGGCTGTTCGAGGTCATGTAGTCGATGCCGTTGGCCTGCGCGATGGCGTTCTCCAGCGGCGTCGTGATGAAGCCGGCCACCGTCTGCGGATCGGCGCCGTAATAGGTGGTGCTGATGGTAACGACGGCGTTCTCGGTCTTGGGGTATTCCAGGATCGGCAGCACCGTGAAGGCCTTGTAGCCGAGCACCAGGATCATCAGGCTGACCACACAGGCCAGCACCGGGCGGCGGATGAAGATGTCGGTCAATGTCATCGGTGCCGTCCTGTTCAGCGGTCTTGCGGGAGTGGCGCGGCGTCGTCGCTGGGCTGCACGCTGTTGTCGATCAGGACCACGGCGTCGTTGTGCAGCTTGAGCTGGCTGGCGGTGACGACGGTGTCGGTCGCGGCCACGCCTTTCAGGATGCTGACCTGGTCGCCGCGCGCGGCCCCGGTGGTCACGAATTGCTGCCGCACCGTGTGCTGCGTCTGGCCGTTCGCAGCCGGAGGGCCGTCCTGCACGACGAACACCAGGCTGCCGTACGGGTTGTAGGCGACGGCCGCCTGCGGGATGGTGACCAGCGATTGCTGCGGTCCGTTGGCCACGGTGGCGGTGGCGAACATGCCGGGCAGCAGCGCGCCGTCCGGGTTGCCGACGGTGGCGCGAACCTGCAGCATCCGGCTGCTGGAATCGACCTTCGCGTTCAACGACGAGACCCGGCCAGCGAATCCGCGGCCCGGATAGGCATCCACAGCCACGCTGACCGCCTGTCCGACGGCGACCTGGCCGAGCGCCTGCTGCGGCAGATAGAAGTCGATGAACATCGGATCGAGCGCCTGCACGGTCACGATGGCGGTCCCGGCCGCGATATACTGGCCGAGATCGACCTGCCGCACGCCGAGCCGGCCCGCGAACGGAGCGCGGATGGTCTTCTCGTCGAGCACCGCCTGCTGGGCTGCCACCTGCGCCCGGGCGGCCTTGAGGTTGCCGGCATCGCTATCGACGGTGGATTGCGCCACACCCTGCGCCTGCAATTGGCGCTGATCGCGCTTGTAGATCACCGCATCCAGGTCGGCGGCCGCCTGCAACTGCTGCAGCTTGGCGTCGTCGTCGTTTAGCCGCAGGCGCAGCAGCACGGTTCCGGCGGCGACGGTCTGCCCGGACTCGAACGTGATCGCGTCGACCACGCCGCCAAGTTCGGCCGCCAGGTCGGCGCCATTGGACGCGCGCAGCGAACCGACCGCGGTCAGCGTCGGCTGCCAGGTTTGGGTGGTCGCGCGCGCGGTGGCGACCGTGGGCATCTCGGCCTGGATGCCGGCGGTCACCTGCTTCAGGATGCCGGCCTTGAATATCTGGAAGCCGATCAGCCCGGCCGCCAACACGCCCACCGCCAGCAGCATGAGCGTCAGCCGCAGCCAGGTGCGCGGCCGGCGTGGCGTGGCCCGGTCGCGGGTCACGGTTTCGGTGGCGACATCGTTCATCGGAATACTCCGCAGCATTGCGCGACCGCCGGGTCGACATCGGTCCGGTGCCACCATCCGCCGCCGAGCGCCTGGAACAGGGCGACGCTGTCGGTGAAGCGGGCGGCACGGGCGGTGATCAGCAGCAGGCGGGCATTCTGATCGGATTGCTCGGCGGTCAGCACGTTGAGGTAGGTGCCGCCGCCGGCCTGATACTGCGCCTGCGCCACCGCCAGGCTGGCAGAAGCGGTCTTCTGCGCGGCAAGGTCGGCGGCCAGCGTCTCGGCGTCGCGCTGGATCGCGACCAGCGTGTCGGCGACGTTCTGGAAGGCGGTGTTGACCGTGCTGCTGTACTGCGCCGCGGCAACTTCGGCGGCGGCATCGGCCGCGCGCTTCCTTGCGCGCAGCGTGCCGCCTTCGAAGATCGGCTGGGTCAGGCTTGCGGCGATGCTCCAGACGATGCCGGCCGGGCTGAACAGGCTGGCCAGGCCTTCGCCATCCCGGCCGTAACTGCCGGTCAGCGAGATCTGCGGCAGGGTGTTGGCGATGGCGACGCCGATGGTGGCGGTGGCTGAATGCAGCAGCGCCGCATAGGCCTGGATGTCCGGCCGCTGCGCCACCAGGCTCGACGGCAGCGAGACCGGCAGCTCGGCCGGCAAGGCCAGGCTCGCGAGCTCGAGCGTCGGCGTCGCGTACTGGCTCGGCAGCTCGCCCAGATAGACCGCCAACTGGTTGCGCTGTTGCTGGAGCTGCTTCTGCAGCCCGGGCAAGGTCGCTGCCTGGGTGTCCAGCAGCGATTGCTGCTGCAGGACGTCCACCCGGCTGACGCCGCCCAGTTCGAAGCGGCGCCGGGTCAGGTCCAACGCAGCGGTATAGGCGCGGACGATATCGCGCGTGGTGTCGATCTGCGCCTGCAAGGAGGCTTCGGTGATCGCGGCGCCGACCACGTTGGCGGTGAGGGTGAGATACGTCGCCTCGAGTTCGAACCGCTGGTAGTCCGCCTGCGCACCGAGTTGCTCCACCTGCCGGCGAATGCCGCCGAAGGCGTCCAGCGTGTAGGAAAGGTTCAGTGCCCCGCTCAACACGCTATAGGACGACCCCGACGGGCTCACCAATGCATTGTGCTCGCGCGTGGACGATACGTTGGCAGTGAGCTGCGGGAATAGGCTGCCTTGCTCGGCGCGCGTGTTCTCCCGCGCTTCGCGCAGCGTCGCCTGGGCCGCCGCGACGTCGGGGTTGGCGGCCACGGCGCGGGTGACCAGTGCCGTGATCTGCTCCGAATGGAACATCGTCCACCAGTCGCCCGGGATGTTGCGACCGATGACGAGCGACTGCGCGCCACCGCCCGCCGTCGCGGCGGCCACGGTGCGGGCTGCCAACGGCGCTTCGGTCAAGCGCGCGGTAGCCGGGGCCGCCGGCGCCCGAAAGTCCGGCCCGACCGTACAAGCGGCCAACATAGCCGCAAGCAGCACGGCGGCAGCATGAAAGCCGGCACTTCGGCGCCGGGACGATCGGCTGGATTGAGTCGGAGAGTCCGTACGCAAGCTCGTGACTTTCTATATTCTATGGTCCAGTATATAGACATCGCGTACCAAAGAGTCCAGTATCTAATTTGAAGGAGGTCAACCGCGTGTCCAGCCTGCCCAAACAAGCTGCCGGTCCGAGCCGCCTAGGCCGGCCGAAAGATGCCTCGAAGCGGGCGGCGATCATCGCTTCCGCCAAAAACCTGTTCGCGCTTAGGAGCTACGAAAGCGTGACCATGGAGGCGGTGGCGCTGCAGGCCGGCGTGTCGAAGATGACCGTGTACAGCCACTTCACCGATAAGGAGATACTGTTCGAAACAGTGGTCCGCTCTGTCTCGGACCAGATGCTCAGCGGGGGGCCAGAAGCGGCGGGAACCGACGAGCCGTTGCAGCAACGGCTCACTGCGATCGGCCGCTCCTTCCTTGCGGAGAGCCTGGCACCGGAGGCCGTGGGGATGTTGCACACCTTGCCGGGCACCTTGCGTCACAACCCGGTCTTGGCCCGCCGCTTCTTCGAGGCCGGTCCGGCTCGGGTGGCGACGGCCCTAGCCTCCACCCTCTCCGCGGCAGTGGCAGATGGCGAACTTGCAATCGATGACCTCGAGCTCGCCGCCTATGACTTGGTAAGTCTGTGGGAGGGCGGTCTGCGGATACAGCTGGCGTTCCAGGTCGTAGACCCGATAACCCCGGCCGAAATAGCCCGGCGCGCGGAGCGTGGTACGGCTCTGTTCATGCGCGCGCATCGACCGCCTGATCCGGACAAGCAGGCGATTCCGCCATAATCGGGGATGCTGTAGCGCGGATTAGAAGCCAGGCATGCCAGACAAGCTGAAGGGCGCGCCGTTACGGTAATAGCGATATACGTTACGATAACAAAATCTAAATTATCCAGTTCAGGGATGAGTAGAAATAGGAGGAATAGAATGGATCGAGAGCTGAAAAGGAATTCGACGTACGAGCCGCGTTACACGAGGATCGCGATAACACTTCATTGGGCGATCGCATTCTTCATCATACTTAACCTGTCGACCGGTTTTTTTCTCGACCGACTTCCCCAGCCCGTCACGCTGTTGCATATTTCCTCGGGGATTACGGTGCTCGCATTGACGGTCGTGCGGGTGGTGTGGCGCCTGAGTCACGCGCGTCCGTCCTATCCCGCCGAATACAGGCCGTGGGAACGCCATCTGGCGACGCTTGTACATCTAGTTCTGTATGGCCTTATGCTGGGCATGCCCCTCACGGGGTGGGCAATGATCTCCGCTAATCCGCCACCCAATTCCGCTGGCGCGGCAACAGATGCGCAAGAACTCGCCACACTGGGAAAGACGTCGCACACTTCTGACGCTCCTCCGATCTGGCTGCTTTTCAAGTTGCCGCCCATTGAGCCGCTCCAGGAAATAGGGCGCGAGCCTGCCGGGCTGCCAGCGCAACGCGCAGTTCACATCCGGTTCGGCATTGCGCATACGACCGGTGGTTTCTCCATGGTGATCCTTGTGCTGCTGCATGTGTCCGGCGCCTTGAAGCACCAATTTGTCGATCGGCACCCAGAGTTGGCTCGAATGGGTATCGGAAGAAGGAAGGTGACTTCCGTCATTTGAACTCGCGCTATCAAACTGGTTGGTGCCGGTGTCATTGTCCTATGGCGGCGAGTTCCTGGTCGACTTCGTGGCCTGAAGTCCTCGCGCTGGATCTCGGCGAGAATGATCCGCACGACCCGCGGGCTTCAGCGCTTTATTGCGATTTGGCTGGTTCAGCGCCCGTCCTCCTTCACGGCGGCGAGGACGAAGTGCTGCTCGACGATGCGCGCCGCTACGCGGAGGCGGTCGAGAGCGCCGGCAGCAGTCCGAACCTGCACGTCTGGCAGGGGATGGTACACGTCTTCACCGCCAACCTCGCAATGCTCCGCGCAATGCCCGAAGCGTTCGATCTCGTCGGCGGCTTCCTGCGCCGGCACCTCTCAGGGGCACCGGCATGAATATTCTCCTCCTCGGCGCCACCGGTGGCACCGGCCGTGCAATTGTCAGCGAAGCCCAGGACGGCGGCCACACGGTCACGGCCCTGGTGCGGTCGGTCTCGCGCGCCCAAGGCCTGGAAGGTGTTCGCCTGGTCGAGGGGGATGCACGCGACGAGCGCGCCCTCTTCGCTGCACTGGACGGCGTGTCGGCCGTGATCAGCGCGCTTGGCACGGCGATGAGCCCGTTCCGCGAGGTGACGATGCTCTCGACCGCAAACCGGGCGCTGGTTTCGGCAATGAAAGCGCGTGGCGTCCACCGCCTCGTCTGCATCACCGGCATGGGCGCGGGCGATAGCCGTGGCCACGGCGGTCCGCTTCACGACCTCCTGATCCTGCCGTTGTTGCTGCGCCGCGTATACGCCGACAAGAACCGCCAAGAGGATGAGACCCGCGCCAGCGGCCTTGACTGGGTCATTGCCCGCCCGACCGTGTTGAACGATGGTCCGCCAAAGGGATCGATCCGCGCCCTTACTGACCTGAGTGGCGTACATGGCGGCACCGTCGCACGAGTGGATGTCGCCAGGTTCGTTGTCGGCCAAGCAGACGACAATACCTGGCTTCACCAGTTGCCGCTCATTACGTCCTGACCGCAGTCATGACACCTCGTCGCACGGGAGCAATCCGGGAAGCCAAGGGTCGGCTTCTAACCGACGACCATTGATGTCCCAGATCGGTCTCAGCCGTTCCGAGGTAGTGGCTCGTCAGCTATCAATTGCTCGATCTGGAAGAAGGTCGTTTGTCACTCAGGACGCGTAAGTGGACCAAGCACCTCTACCAGCCAATCGACGAACACGCGACCCCGGGGTGAGAGCTGGCGGCTGGTGGGATAGAGGACTGAGAGCTGCGTAGGCCCTGGCAGGTAGTCGGCGAGTGCCTCGACCAGCGCTCGGGCAGCGAGGTCAGTGGCGACGCGGTGCCGCGCCGCCTGGATCAGGCCGAGTCCCAGCCGCGCCGCCGCGGCATATGCATCCGCGCTGCTGACAAGCAAGCGAGCCGGCAAGATCACCTCAACGACGCTCCAATCGCGTGTAAACTCGAGCGGCATGGCTTGGGCGTGTGGGAAGACACGAATCCGACCATCACATGGCCGTTGAGGTCGTCGGGCGCTGCGGGTACGCCGTGCTTTGCGAGATAGGAGGGGCTCGCACAGGTAATCTCGTCCATCACGCCGAGCCGGCGCACGATCATGTCGCTATCCGCGAGCGCGCCGCCGCGCACCACGCAGTCGAAGCCTTCGCGCACCAAGTCGACGAACCGCTCGCCCTCGCTGAGATGGACCGTAAGCGCGGGATGCCGGGCAAGGAAGGCGGGTTAGCGCCGGCAGCATCGCCGTCCGCGCGAGATTGCCCGCGACATCGACGCTTAGCCGTCCGGCCACGGCACCGCCCTCGCCACGATCCGCATCCTCCATATCGGTCAGGATCGCGAGGCAGCGTTGGTAATAAACCTCGCCTTCCACGGTGGGCGTGACGTTGCGGGTCGAGCGCTGGAGCAGCCGTGTGCCTAGCCGATGCTCCAGCGCCGTAATCGCGGCGGTCGCGACGGGGCGCGATACTCTCATGCCGGCGGCGGCGGCACTGAAGCTGCGGCGATCGACGATGCGGGTGAAGAGTTCAAACGTGGTCAGCCGGTCCAAGGATTGTTCTGTCCAGCAAAACAAAGATGGCGGCAAGAACGGTCTAATCGATCCTGAACATAATTCCACATGAGCTCCGTCCATACACACGGAGGTTCTCGATGCCCGAACAGTCTCGTATCGCACCTGTCACCGGCGGAAGCCGTGGCCTCGGCCGCGCCACCGTGCTGGCGCGCGCCGCGTCGACGCGATCTTCACCTCCCATTCCAACCAGGCCAAGGCGGAGAACGTCGTCGCGGCGGTAGAGCAGACAGGCCAGCGCGCGATTGCGATGCGGCTCGATACGGGCGACACCGATGCCTTTGCCGCGTTCGCAGGAGACGTTGGCCGGGCGCACGACGCCTGGGGCGTCGAGCGGTTCGACTATCTCGTCAACAATGCCGGCACCTCACATCATGCCGCCATCACTGATGTGACCGAGGCAGACTTCGACGCGCTCTACCGCGTGCAGGTCAAGGGCGCGTTCTTTCTGACGCAGATGATGCTGCCGCTGATTGCGGACAATGGGCGGATCGTGAACATCTCCTCAGGGCTGGCCCGCGTCGCCTATCCCGGTAGCGCCGCCTATGGCGCGATGAAGGGCGCGGTCGAGGTGCTGACCCGGTACATGGCCAAGGAACGCGGCCCCCGCGGAATTACCGCCAACACCGTCGCGCCAGGCGCCATCGCCACCGATTCTAGCGGCGGAATGGTTCGCGACAACCCGGAAGTGAACAAGCAGGTCGCTGCTATGTCCCCGCTCAATCGCGTCGGCCTGCCCGACGACATCGGCCCGATGATCGCTGCGTTGCTGTCGGACGAGAACCGCTGGGTCAACGCACAACGGATCGAAGTGTCGGGCGGCGCCGGGCTCTAATCGTTGGTCTGACAACGGTGAGGTTCAGCGGCGCCGTAAACCTAGGGCCCATTGGGGCATAGCTGAATTCGGTATAGGCCGGTTCGGGAGGGAATCCCAGGTTATGACCGGATCAGCCATATCGCCGTGAGCGCGTTGTTGAAGTGATTCAATTTCAGCCTGCAGGTCAATCGTAAGACTCGCGAGAGTGACAACCATCCGGATTGTGACGCGCAGTTCGAACATATCGACCGGCTTGCGAACGATTCGCCGGCGGCGGCAACCGGTGATCACGGTCGGCACGAAGAAGAGGGAGCTCGCCTAGCCCGTCGTATCATAGCGTTCGTCGATTTCGTAAAAGACCAACTATCAACGAGGGCCGCAAGGTAAGTGCGGCTATCGCCAACCTCCGCCACCACCAGGATCGGATGAAGCGAGGGCGATCAGGTCCTGGCCAGCGCCTGACGGCCTTGGCCGACCGATTGCCGCTCAGCTAACCCCGCAACCGCACAGATGGCCAGTCCGCTAAGAGCCAGGCCACAGCCTACTCACCCTATCGAGCTCCAGTTTGGTTCGCGGCGATCGCGGCACTGCCGAGCCACGGCCCGGGCAAAGTGGCGGTGTTGAAGGCCGAGTGGTTGAGCGGCGCCGCCCGGCCTTGCCCGTCGCCTGCCACGTTCATCAGCCGGGTCTATAGCAGCGCGCCCAGGCCATCGTCCTCGCCGACCGCCGCAACCGCGATTGACCACAGATGCGGCGTGGCGACGGCGTAAAGGGCTAGGGTGCCGAGTGTCAGCCCAATGCCGAACGCGGCCAGCATGAGCGGCGCGGCGTAGGCGGGCGCACGGGTCACCTCGGCGAGGGTAGAAGCGAGGTTTGGAGTAGAGCGCGAACACACCCCCCGAGCCCGACCGCACCGATCGCGAGTATCAGCGATACATGGCGCGCCTGCACTCGCCTGATGCGGCGCCTGAGTTGTATGGCTGGGTGGATAGCGGTTGGTTGCGGGGACAGGATTTGAACCTGTGACCTTCAGGTTATGAGCCTGACGA
>CAXTJW010000001.1:0-50143 GCA_964244305.1 uncultured Acetobacteraceae bacterium | reverse complement strand
AAGCGTGGGCTGCCCTGCCGCCGGACAACCCGCAGCAGGGTGTCGTTGCTGACGGGCGTCATCAGCCTGCGCGCGAAGCTCGCCGCCGGACGCCCGCCGAGCGCCAGCCCGAGATGGTGTACGATATGCTCGAGCCGTGCCGTTCGCCGCGCCCAAGGCGCGAGTATGTCAGCGTCGAAGCGCTCGGCGAAGATGCGACGCCCACACAGGACGACGTGGCAGTAGAACCGCCGGGCAAGGACCATCAAGCGCACCGGACGCCCCGCGGCCGGTAGGTCCGTCAGGCGGCGGCGATATCGGCTGTGGACGCGTTCAGATCGCGTGCCGCACCCAGGACAGGTGCCCGCCTTGACCGTGGGAAGGACAGTGATCGAGGTGCCGCTGTCATCGCTGGCCGTGTCGGCCACGACGAAACCGCGCGGGACAAGCCTCGATGCCTGAAAGGTTTGCTGAATGCCGTCGATCCCCTTTTACGATCCGGGGAAACACAGCACTCCAATTCCACCAAAAATGAGTCAGAGCCAATGTTCCACGCCGATCTACAACGGTGCAGGCGAACTCCCGGTCGAGGTGGATCCGGTGGGAGTTGAAGCCCAGGGCGGAATACTGAAACAGCAACGTCCCATCCGGGACGACGCGCTTGGTGTGCCGTGGCAGAGGTGTCGGCGGGGCCTCGGTTGGCTTGCGTGTCGAAGCCTGCGCGCCGAGCAGGATGTATGTCTGCGTTTCCACCAGCACCGGCTCGGCCGCTTGGGGCAAATAAAGGTCGTGCGCCAGCGTCACGACCGCCATTGGACCGTTGGCTCCATCCTTGCGGGACAGCTTCTGCACCCGGCTCTCCCGGCGCAGCGTGGTGCCTATCGGGATGTCGCCGCCGAAGCGCACAGTGCGTCCGCCCAGCATCAACCGGGGCAGGCCGAGATCCGGGAGCGGCACGCCGAGGCCGGGAAACCCATCGGCGCGCAAGGCCGAGCGCCGCGTATCCGCACCGAGCAGGACGAAATGCCAGCCGCAAGGCAAGGGGTCGCCCTCCTGCCACGCGTCCGGGTCGAGGTCGAGCATGGCGGCGACGCGCCGGACGGTCGCCAGGCTGCAGGTCTCGGACCGGACGACGCTGCTTCCCGGAACTGAGGTGTCGATCATGTCTGGGCTTCCCTGTCGCTCAATCCCGCTTGAGGCTGAGGTGGCTCGACTCCGGAATGGTCAGCAGGCTGAGGAACGAGATCGCCGACAGCACCAGGCACATGACCGTCAGCACCCACACCTGTCCGCCGGAGCGTCCCAACAGCCAGGCCGCAAAGAACGGAGCCGGGCCGGCGAAGAGGAGGCTGGCGCCCGTGTAAGCGAAAGCCGACCCGGCATAGCGCACCGAAGTCGGGAACGGCTCGGCGAAGAAAGCCGGGAGAATGCCGCTCTGTGCCTGGATGGTGCCGGCAAAGGCGGCCATGGCCAGGACGGTGAGGATCGGGTTGCCCGTCCCGATGATGCTGAAATAGAGCGCGCTCCAGACCAGCATCAGGGTCGTCAGCACGATCAATGTCGGCTTACGGCCAAAGCGGTCGCTGGCGATCCCGCCGATGAAGGTGGTCCCAACCGCGACGAGGTTGGCCCCCATGAGGCAGAGAAAGGCGGTCTGCGCCGGCACGCCCACCATCTTGGTCATCCATCCGAACGAGAACACCGCTACGATCCAGAAGATCGACGCCGGCGCCGCCCAGAACAGCATGAGGCGGAGGATCATGCTGCCGTGGTCACGCAGTAGCGAGGTCTTCGGGACCACATGGCCCTCTCGCGCGACGACTGGTGCCTGATCCCGCTTGAGTTGCTCGAAGGCAGGTGATTCTTCGACCCTGGACCGGATGTAAAGGCCGACGAACACCAGCAACACGCTCAGCAAAAACGGAACGCGCCAGCCGTAGAGCATGAACTGCTCGGGGTCATGACCGCGGCCATCAGGAACAGTAAGCCGTTCGACAGCACCTGGCTCAACGGCGCCGCCATGTTAATATAGGCACCAAACAGCCCGCGCCGGTTGTCGGGCGCGTGCTCCAGCGTCAGGAGCTGCGCTCCCGTCGCCTCGCCACCGAGGGCGAAACCCTGCGCGAAGCGCAGCAGCACCAGCAGGATCGGTGCCCAGATGCCGATGCTGCTATACGTCGGCAGCGCGCCGATCAGGAACGATGCGGCTCCCATCAGGATCAGCGTAAACAGCAAAACCCGCTTCCGCCCGAACCGGTCGCCGAGCATGCTGACGATGATCCCGCCGGCCGGACGGGCGAAGAAGCCCACCCCGAACGTCGCAAAGGAGGCGAGCAGCCCGGTGCTCGGGTTGAGCGCGGGGAAGAACAGCTTCGGCAGCACCGTCGCGGCGATCGCGCCGCAGGCGGCAAAGTCGATCCATTCCAACGCCGTCCCGAGCGCGCTGCTTATACCAAGTCTCATTGACCAGAACCCATCCAGTCGGCCGAAACAGCGGTGTGGGTTGAATGCGACTGGGACCATAGGTTCCGATCAGTGAGACCTGGTATGAAACGGTATAGCCATGAAGTCGTCGACCCCACCCGAATAAGTCGTCAGGGATACTCCAGTCGGGATGACAGCCATGGGTTCGAAGTCCGAGATTGACCAGAGGTCTCCGACCATTCCGGTCATGCAGACGGCGCCGGGCTCACGCACAGCCGCCAATGTATCCGCCAGCGTCCCCGTCCCTATCAGTTCCAGCACCTTGTCCGCGCCGCCGCTCCAGGCGCTGCGGACGGTCCCGGCGACGGCGCCCTGATCTAGAAAGAAGCAGCCGGCGCCGGCCTCGCGAACCAGCGCCTCGCTTGCGGGATTCCGTGATGTCGCACCGACCTCTGCACCGTGCGCCTTGGCAATAGCCGCCGCAGCCAATCCGACAGATGTGGTGCCGCCTCTGATCAACAGCCTTTCGCCCCGCTTTAGCCGGAGTGCGCGGAAAAGCGCGCCCCACACGGTCTGCAGCATCTCGGGCAACGCGCCGAGCCCGTCCCAGGGTAGATTGCTGCGGAATGTTCGAACTTGCAGGGACGGCACACAGACGTAATCCGCATACCCGCCGTCGAACGCGCGACCCATGCCGCCCATCACGGTGGCAACCCTCTCGCCCCGGCCGAATTCTCCGCTAGGGGCTGACGACATGGTCCCGACTGCCTCGATGCCGAGTACGCGGGGAAACGTGACATCCGGCGAGTGGCCCTGACGGGTAAACATTTCCGAGCGGTTGAGCCCAAACGCCTCGACGCGAATGAGCACCTGCCCGGCATCTGGCACGGGAATAGCGCGATCCTCGAGTCTCAACACCTCGGGAGCGCCCGCTTTGCGGATCACTACGGCCCGCATGCTGTTGGCCATCAGCCTGCCTCGTGACACATCAATTGAGATATCGTCCGGCAGGCGGCTGATCGGTACCACGTACGTGCGGCACACAAGTGATGCTTGCCTCCTGTTCGGGCTGACCATTATTTGCAGACCTGCGTGCGACGAGCACGGCAGCCGGGTTGCAGATCAGCGAGAGAAGCCGGCGAACGGCGTCAGGTACTGGGCGCCGAAACCGTCCAGCTTCGCGCGAATTTCGGGCGTCGTGTCGCCATACACATAGAGCTTTTCTATCTTCGCAAGTTCAAGAAAGCGTCCGGCAAATGGCGTGAACGTCTGCTCGACATGCGGGAGGAGACCCTGCGTACGATAGCGCTCCACGATGTGCACCACGGTCCGGTCGGCATTGACCACGTATTCGTAGGTCGTCGTGTCGGGTTCCCTGCTGGTCGCCTCGACAATGCGTTCAACCAGCGTTTTGAACGCGTCGAAGTCGGCTGGCTGAATCGACAGATGGTATACCGAGTAAATCTCGTCCTGCATGTTCGGTCCCTGGCTATGACGCACACCGGCGCGCCTCTGAATGGGTTATCTACCGGGGAACGACAGACTATAAAGATGCCATATGGCAACTCTAAGTGGAGCAGGACGCTACCATGGTCGAGCAGGATCCGTTGCAGGGCGTGTCCGTCTTTGTCTCCGCAGCGCGCACAGGCAGCTTCACCTTGGCAGCCGATCGCCTGGGGATCACCAAATCCGCCGTGGGAAAGTCGATCGCCAGACTTGAGGCAAGGCTCGGCACCAAGCTGTTTCACCGCACCACCCGCTTGAGCCGCCTGACGTCGGATGGCGAGGCATATCTGGCCGCATGCGCCTCGGCGATCGACGAGGTTGCCGCGGCGCAGTCGGCGCTGACCTCTGCTGGTTATTTCCTCAGCGGGCGCCTGCGCATTGATATGCCGGTATCGTTTGGGCGGACCGTACTGCTCCCGATCCTGAGTGACATCGCACGGTCACATCCGGATCTCAGCTTGGACCTGACCTTTACGGACGCGACCAGCGACCTGCTTCAAGACGACGTCGATCTTGCCATCCGATTCGGCGCATTGGCGGACAGCAGCAGTCTGGTTGCACGCCATCTTGTCGATCAGGACCGGGTGATCTGCGCCGCACCATCCTATCTGGACCAGCACGGGCGACCGCGCACCACCGCCGACCTTCGTGCTCACCGCTGCGTCGTCGGCTCGCTGAAGGGTCCACCGCAGGCGTGGGTCGTGCGTGAGAATGGTCAGACCCGAAAGATCACGCCCCCGGTCACCCACCAAATCAGTGACGGGGACGCAATGGTGGCAGCAACGGTCGCTGGACTCGGCCTGTGCCAGTTACCGGTATTCATGGTACGTGATCGTCTTGACCGCAACGAACTTGAAGCGGTGATGGCCGATCTTTCCACCGTTGCGGTCGAGGTGCATGCCGTCTGGCCGCGGCGGACTCATCTTACCCCTCGAGTGCGGCATGTCGTCGACCGGCTTGTGGTGGAAGCGGCGAAAGGCCGTCTGAGCTGATGTTCGCCGGCGCTCCATCACCGAACCCGGTTCGAGCACGGTTGATAGGGCGGCCCCGCATCGCGGCGCGAACCCGCAGCCAGAATACGGCTGGTGTCAGCTACGGCCGCCGGTATGGAGCGGCACGCGGCTGGTTGGATTGTTTGCCGATGCGACCTCTTGGAGCATGGCCACAAATAATTTGGCCCTTTCCTCCCCGAGCGGCGCCAGGATTCGACGCTGGGCACGATGCACAGCCGCCCCAACCTCGGTAAGAAGCGATAATCCTTCGGCGGTGACATGCAACTGCCGGACGCGCCTGTCCTTGGCATCCATGTCGCGCCGGATCATTCCCCGAGCTTCAAGGCGCTCGACGCATTTCGTGACGGAGGAGCGGTCGAGCGCCGACCGGTCGGTCAGTCGCGTCTGGTCCATTCCCGGTTCGGCCGCAATCAAGGCCAGCGCGCCATACTGCGCAGGCGTCAGGTCCCGATCATCGGTCTCCTCCAGGAACAACGCCATCGAGATCTGATTACAACGTCGGATCAGGAATCCGGGCATGTTCGTGATTTCATCGGCTGTCGGAAGAGGCATGTGCGATCCGTAGTTGTCGGCCAACCGAGTTTAGCCGGTTTCCTGTAAAATACATATTGTTGGATAACTGAAGATCAGCTATACATCACGTATTCGTCCCATGAAAGGATGGCAAGGCCCCGGCCTGCCATAGCACCATGCCCACATCGACGTCTCAGATCCTGGAACCGGTCGCGGAAGGGCCGGGAACAACGGCATCGGATCACGAGCCAGCATTGCGCTCGACCGGGCGGTCACGGCCCAGGAACGACGGACAGGCTGCACGCGGTCCACTTGGACGCCTCGCGCTTCCGGCCCTGAGCCTGCTGATGACCGCTGTGCTCGTGGGTGTCGCCATCACGCGGTGGGATACCTGGCAAGGTGGGTCTGGCATCCAGGCAACGGACAACGCGTATGTTCGGGCCGAGATGACGCGGCTGGCGAGCCGTGTCGCCGGTGCCGTGCAGTCCGTCGCGGTTCAGGATTTTCAACGGGTCAAGGCAGGTGATCTTCTTGTCGAGATCGACCCGGCCGACTACGCCGCTCAGGCGGCGCAGATCGAGGCCAGTGTCGCCGGAGCGCAGGCCGCCCTGGACAACCTGGGCAACCAAACCGCTCTCCAGCATGCCACGATCAGCCAGGCCGAAGCGCAGAACGCCTCCGCAGTCGCCAAAGAAATCGAGGCCCGCCAGGAGTGGCAGCGGCAGCAGGCATTGCTGCAGTCGACGTTCGGCACCAGGCAGAAGGTGGAACAGGCGACGGCCCAGCACATGACGGCAACCGGCGACCTGCGGGCAAGCGAGGCTTTCGTCGAAGTCCAGAGACGCCAGCTGGATATTCTCGCCTCGACCCAGAAGCAGCGCTTGGCGGACCTGCAGGCCGCCCAGGCCTCGTTGGCTGCGGCCCGGCTCAAGCTCGGCTACACGCGGATCGTGGCACCCTTCGACGGCGTGGTCGGCGAGCGGCAAGTCCAGCAAGGCGACTACGTGAACGTCGGCAGCAACCTGATCACCGTGGTGCCGCTTCCGGAGGTCTACGTCATGGCGAACTACAAGGAGACGCAGCTCACGCACGTGGCGGACGGCCAGGCGGTGGATGTGACCGTCGATACGTTTCCCGGCGAAACCCTCCATGGCCGGGTGGAACGCATGTCTCCGGCGAGCGGGTCTCAGTTCGCCCTGCTGCCACCGGACAACGCGACCGGCAACTTCACGAAGGTCGTCCAACGCGTTCCGGTTCGGATCGACCTCGATCCCCGCCAGCCGCTGATTGCGCGGCTGCGTCCCGGCATGTCGGTGACCACCCGGATCCATACGGAGATGTCGACCGAAACGCAGGCGCAGCCATGACTGCGGCCGCGACCGTCCAGAGTGCAGGGCCGATCTCGTCCGGCCGCCGCTCCCACCATCCGCTTTGCGCCATCGGCGCCGTGCTGCTCGGCTCATTCCTGGTCGGCTTCCAGGTCCGCCTTTTCTCGATCGGCCTTGCTGACCTCAAGGGTGCCTTGTCCTTGAGTTTCGACGAAGGGGCATGGCTCAGCACGGCCGCCACCGCGCCGCAGATCCTGGTCGCGCCGATGATAGCCTGGCTTGCGACGGTCTTCGGCGTCCGCAGGATCCTGGGCATCCCGAGCCTGGTGTATGCGTTGGCCTCGTTGCTTGTTCCGCTATCCCGCGACTACCAGACGCTTCTTGTCCTGCACGTCGTCCAGGGCCTGCTGCTGGGAGCGTTCATCCCGGCGACGATCATGATCATCCTGCGCAACCTACCCGTGAACTGGTGGCTGCCGGCAATCGGACTCTACGCGTTCCGTTCAGCGTTCACCCTGAACTATGGCGTATCCCTGGTGGGGTTCTACACCCAGACTGCAGGGTGGCAGTGGCTGTACTGGCAAAATGCCCTGCTGGCACCGCTGATGGGATTGCTCGTCTACCTGGGCGCTCCGCATGAGCGGGTAAACCGCGACTTGCTGCGCCGGGCGGATTGGGGCGGCATGCTGCTGTTCGGTTCGGGCCTGGCGATGCTCTACATCGCGCTCGACCAGGGCAACCGCCTGGATTGGCTGGAATCTGGGACGATCGTTCCGCTGCTGGCTGGTGGTGGAGTACTCCTGGTCGCTTTCCTCGTGAACGAAGCTTTGGTGGCGGAGCCCTGGGCGAACGTCTCGGTGATCCTGTCGCATAACGTCGTCCTGACGCTCGCGATCGTCTTGCTGTTCACGATCACCAGTCTTTCCAACACCACTTTGATGCCGAACTTCTTGACCGTGGTGGGCCAGCTTCGGCCCGAGCAAATTGGTCCCCTGCTGCTCTACTACGTGGCGGCGCCGCTCGCCGTGCTCACCGCCATCGCGGTATTCCTGCTCCGGAGGATCGACTCCCGCTACGTCCTGATCGCCGGCTTCGCCGCTTTCGCGGCGGCCGGTCTCCTCGGCACGCACGTGACGCACGACTGGAGCGCGCCCGACTTCGTCCCGATCGCACTGCTTCAGGCCGTGGGCCAGGGCTTCACCTTCATCGCCATCATCATCACCGCGTTCGCGAACATAAATCCTGCAAGGGCGACTTCGTTCGCGGCCTACATCCAGGTGGCCCGGCTAGGGGGGGCGGAGCTTGGCGCTGCTCTCATGGTCACCGTGTTGCGGATGCGGGAGCAGCTTCACTCCAATCTACTCGGGCAGCACCTCGCCTCGGGAGATCAGGACGTCGCGGGGAGGCTCGCCGCGCTGACGGGCAACTTCGTCAGCCACGGGATGGGCACCGCGACTATGCGCGGCGTCAGTACCTTGGCAACCGCAGTGCAACGCGAGGCGAACGTCCTCGCCTACATAGACGGGTTCTGGCTGACGTTCTGGGCAGCCATAGCGGGCTTGGTCGTCGTTTCCCTGCTGAAGGCGCCCCCACCTGGACCACTCGTTCCCGGGCATGGAATGCCCTCTCGAGCGGTCCCTATCAGCCCGCTATGACCTGCCGAAGGCTTTGCTGGGCCAAGCTTGCAGGCGGCAAATCGAGGCGATACGGCCGTCCCGGCGTCGGTCTTGGTCAGCAAATTGTAGCAGTCCGAGGGCACCTTGCTTTCGGCAGGGTTTTGACCCGGACAAGATAGAGGGGGTGGCGACACGATTTGCGGTCCGTGTGGGACGCATACGCCGTTCAGCCCTGGCGGTAGCACTGCCCGATCCAGTCGGTGACGGAGCGGTGCGTCGGGTTCCATTTCAGCTCCGTCCGCGCGCGATGCCCCCGCACGCGGCTGTTCGAGCCGAAGGAATAGGCCGCGTGCATGCCGCCCCAAGCCGCCGCTGCTTCGTCCACGGACCAGGGCTGCGGCGGCCCCAGGCGGAGCGCCTCGGCGATCGCTAGCCCGATGTCGCGGAACGACGCCTCGCCGTTTTCGACAAAATAGAAGGCACCCGCCGAAGCATGGTCGAGGGCGGCAACATAAAGGTCGAGCACGTCGTCGAGGTGGACGTTGGACCACACGTTCAGGCCCGGACCAACGTAGCGCACCACGCCGCTCGCGCGCGCCTGGGCGACCATGGGCGGGATCTGCACGCTGTCAGGAGACAGGCCGCGCCCGGTGCCGTAAACCATGCTGTTGCACAGCACCGCGGAACGTACGTCGCGCGCCGCCGCGTCCCGGACGAGGCGGTCGATCGCGGCCCGAGCCTGCTTGTCGGGCTCTGGCGTGAATTCGGTGTCCTCGGTGAAGATGCGGTCGGAGGCGTACTCGCCGCGGGCGTTATCGGCGACCACGCTGGACCCGCTGGTGTGCAAGAACGGCTTCCCGGACCCGGCCAGGCCTTCGATGATCGCGTTCACCGCGCCACGATGATCGCTGCTGGCGGCGTTGATCACGCCTTCGGACCGGCGGGCCTCACGGACCAGCAGGTCGTGGTCATCCAGGCTGCCTTCGACCGGCTCGATACCAAGAGCTGCCAAGCGCGCGGCCTTCTCCGTCCCGCGCACCAGGCCGCGTACGGCCCGGCCGTCTCGCCGCAGCCGGTCGGCCAGCGAGCCGCCGATGAAGCCTGTCGCGCCGGTGATGAAGATGCTCATGTCCGTCAGCTCCTTAGTCCGCAAAACGCCAGCGCAGCAAGCGAAGCGCATTTAACGTCACCAGCACGGTCGCTCCGGTATCCGCCAGGATCGCCCGCCATAGTCCGGTCAGCCCAGCCAACGTCGTGACGAGAAAGATCGCCTTCAAAGTGGCGCGCGCGCTCGCGGGCGTGCGGGAACAGGCCGATGTTCCAGACCAGGCAGCACACGCGGGCGATCCGCTCGCGCTCCTCGAAGCCAGCGACGAACAGCACATGCGGCAGCAGGTAGGTCGCAAAGCAGGAGGCGAGTGAGTGGCGCGGCATCTTCCCTCCCTGTACCGTGGTGCCGCGCACTGCAATCGTCAGCGTAGGGCTGACCGAAGCATACGACTATAAAGGTGCGCGCCGTGTAAACCGGTAAGCCCGTATGACGCTTTAACACTGTGTTAACTCGGGAATTTACGACGCCGATCAGTGCCGGGATCCTTGGTCGCTTCGCAGCCGTGGCCTGACGTTCCTGTTGTGAACCGACCGCGCGGGCTGGCGGTCGCCCAGCCCATAACTAACCTCGGCTTTCCGGTGTGCGGTCGCGCCCTCTAATCCGGAACTCGGCACAACCTGGCTTGCGCCAAGCTTGGCATGAATGCGAATTCTGACCCTACCCCAATCAGTTATTGCACAGTCTAAGCCCACTCGAAAAACTGGAATGACGAGTGAGACGGCAGATATACCCCAGGGAACAGCAAATATAGAATATTAGTGATAGAGGTAGAATTTTACACGCGCGAATAAGGTGCCATACCCACGCCGACGTGACTTGAGATTTCGCGAAATTCCTCGCAGTTGCGCAATCTCGATAACCTGTCTCGTTCTTTGTAGTTTAGTAATATCTATGTTGCCAGGTTGGACGCGATATTAGGAAGCAACGGCATGGCACATTGGCGAACACTACTCCTTGCGACCACTTTGGGAGTGGGGCCATTTGCTGCCCAGGCGCAGCCATCGTCTCCAACGCAAGGCCCTTACGTCTCGCTCGGCGGCGGCTGGAGCCTGCTGCAGGACGTGTTCGACCATCCGCGGCTTACGCCCAACTCGTTGCCAAGCGCACGTTATCGCTTCGACAGCGGCTTCACCGGCGCGGGTAGCGCCGGTTGGGGCCTGGGCAACGGCATACGCCTCGATCTCGAGGGCACCTACGCCTACAACGCCGTGAACAACCAGGTGCGCACCGCATTGCCAGCGCGCACGACCGGCAACCAAGGCACCTATGGCCTGTTCGCCAACGTGTATTACGGCATCGACCTGACCAAGCTCGGGCTGAATGTAACGGCGTTCCAGCCCTTTGTCGCAGCCGGAGCCGGCGTGCTGTGGACCCACTTTGCGCCGCTGTCGAGCGTGTCCGGCAACGGCGACGTGTTCCGCACGGGCGGGACCGGGGCAAATTTCGCCTATCAGGGGATCGTCGGGGCCGCGTTCCCGGTTGAGGCGGTTCCGGGCCTGAAACTTTCCGTCGACTACCGCTTCGTTGGTCACCAGGGCAGCTCGGGCGCGGTCGGCGAGTCGTTCACCCGTGCCGGGCTCAGCAAGGGCACCGTCGGCCTTTCGCCCGCACTCAACCATCAGATCACCGTCGGGGTGGCCTACGCGTTCAACCACTCGGTGCCGTCGTCGCCCGTTGCGCCGACGCCCGCTCCCGTGGCCATGCCGAGCCGCAGCTACCTTGTGTTCTTCGATTGGGACCGCGCCGATCTGACCGGCCGCGCCCGGCAGATCATCGTCGAAGCGGCGCAGACCAGCACCCGCGTGCAAACGACGCGCATCGAGGTCAGCGGCTACACCGACAGCTCCGGCAACGCGCGCTACAACCAGGGCCTCTCGGTGCGCCGGGCCGAGGCCGTGCAGGCGGAGCTGGTGCGCGACGGGGTGTCGCGCGAGGCGATGGCGCCTACGTGGATGCGAACTTGGGTGCACCGGCGCCGGTCAATGGGGCCAGTAAATTGCAGGTTTTGCTGGTCGAGGCGCTGATCGCCTTCATCCTGGTCTTCACCGTGATCTCGACGGCCACGGACACCCGGGTGCCACCGGCAACGACTGCGCTGGCCATCGGCTTCGCACTGGCGGCCGGCGTGCTGCTTGGCGGCCCCGTCAGCGGCGGCGCCGGCAACCCGGCACGCGCGCTCGGGCCGATGATCGTGACGGGAACGTTTCCAGTCTGGTTTTTCTACACGGCGGGCCCGCTGCTCGGCGGCGTCGTCGCCGCATATGCGTTCCGCGTCGTCGGAGTGGCGAGTGCGCCAAAGGTTGCCAGTGCTGCCGCGACAAAAGCTGGGTCATCCGCTTCCGCCGCAAACCGCGACCGGCTTCGCTGAAAGCTGGTAGCCGGACGGTTGGGCACGATACAAGGAGTCGGACACTGCAGGGGCCGGGAGGTAGGTATTGCCCGCCTCCCGGCCTGACTGCAACTTAGCTATCTAAACCTTGCGCGTCGGGTTCTCACCGCTGACATTGGTGCCCAGCGTGCTGTCCACTGCGCGGGTCGCAGCATTGTCGCGTAGAGCGCTTGGTTGTTCAGGCCCGTCGACGGTTGGTCCAGTGGCGCCGGTCGTCGCCCGTGTTGTGCTCGCCGAGCCCGGCATCTGCTCCACCTCCACCTTGGTCTCACGCACGGTGCCGTGCACGGTCTCAACGCGGTCGGCCGCCTCCTTGCGCAGGCCGATCTCCTCGATGACCCGTGCCTCCTTGCCCACCACGGCTTCCTCAGACTTGGCCGTCGCGGACAGGGTGCGCTCGCGGAACGCATCCGCCGCAACACCCGTCAGCGGACGATTGATCGGGCGGCGGTCGACGACCACCCGCTCATCGTGCAGGGTCACCTGCTGCTCGACCGGGGTCTCGACGACATGGGAGGTGACCCGCACGCCACCCTGCTCGACCTCGCGCTTGCCGACGACCAGACTCTCTTTAATCACCTGGATCTTGTCACCCAGTCCGGTTGCGGCAGTCGCTGGCGTCGCCATCCCCATGCCGGTGGAAGCCGCTGCAGGGGCCGTCATACCGGTGGTGGCACGCGCCTCGCCGTGTTCCAGGATATACTCCACCTGCGGCGCCATCTCGTCGCTGGCGCGCACCGTGACCAGCGTGCCACCGCGCCCAACGTGGTCAGCGTAGCCCTTGGCGTCCACCTCATCAACACCAGCGCCGGTAAGCGAGCCGAGCAGGCCGCCGGCTGCCGCACCTACGCCCGCTCCGGTCAGCGTGGCGATCAGCCAGCCGGCCGCAACAACCGGCCCCACACCCGGGATGGCCAGCGAACCGATCCCAGCGAGCAGGCCGGCGCCGCCGCCCAGCACCGTGCCGAGCGTGGCACCCGTGCCGGTGCCGGTCGCAGTGGCGTCGCTGGTATCACCGGCGACATTCGTTGCCACTGTGCGGTCCTTGTCGCCCGACATCAGGCTGACGTCGTCATGCGGCACGCCAGCCGCCTCGAGCGCGTGCACGACGCGGACGGCGTGGTCGTAGGTATCGTAGCTGTGTGCGATCATTCGCATGGTTGGATTCCTGTGAGTTGGAGGTTGGGCAATGCTGCTGGCGTTGCGTCACTGCTGGCCGATGTTGCCCTTGTAGTCGAGCCATACGCCGACCTTCGCACCGTCCTTCATGGCGCTGCCACGCCAGACGCCATCGTTGTCCTTCTTGAGGTCGGCGACGGTTGCGTAGCCGCGGCCCTCGATGCGCCGGCGCGCCTCGCCGTTGCTGAACGAGTTGGAGCCCTTTGCAGGCTGCGGTGCGTTCGCCCCCGTCGTCGCCACCGCCTGATTGCGGTCGCCAGCGGCTGCAGCCGTGCCCGTGTTCCGGTCGACAACGCCGGCCCGGGGGACCGTGCCGGTGCTGGTGTTCGTGCCAGGCGCGGCGGGCAAAGGCGCGCCCGGCGCCGTCGTCACGACGGGAGCCGTTGGGCGCGAGGGGGATGTCGATGTGGTCTGCGCCGAAGCCGCCGTGGCAAGCAACCCGCTGGTAAGAACCATCGTCAGTATTTTCATGGGAGAGAGCCTTCTGAGTGAGGAGAGGAATGGGCTGGGGTGGCGTTCCTCAGGAACGCACGATCGCTAGCGCCTACTGCGAGATGGCGGAGTTGCCCTGCTGATACGGCTGCCGCGGATATTGCTGCCCATACTGCGGCTGCTGATATTGCTGTTGCTGGGTCGCCTGCGCGCTATTGCGCGAGTTGGCCACGTGTCGTCCGACAACGCATCCAGCGCCGGCGCCAAGCAGGCCGTGATGCCCGGCAAAATGCCCGGCGACGCCGCCGGCGATGGCACCCTTGATGCACCCAGCCGCCTGAGCCGCCGATGTAGCCAGGCCAAGCGCAACCGCCAGCGCAGCTGCCGCAACTATCGTTTTCATTGTAAGAGACCTTCACATTGGATACGGCACAGAACGTGCCGACCGCCGCAAAGTTCAAGCCCGGCAACCGAACTATTACCCGGGTTCTGAACGCTGCCTTGGGCTGTCCTGTCGCGGGTTGTGACGTCGGCAAGTTGAACGACTTGGGTCTATGCAAGGATCGCTGCTGGCGCCTCAGCAAAATCATTCGACGGCTGAGGAGTCGATGTTCAGCCAATATCTAGCTAAGTTCCAGCGATCTATGTCGAGATCAGCTTTCGATGCGCTGATGATCTCGAAGACGGGATTGGGCGCGTCTCACTTCCAATCCCGATTGTCATCGAACCAGGCTAGATTTTGCTCGCGACGTCGCGGGCCGTGTCTTTCGCGCCACCAACGGCGCTCTCGGCTGTGCCCTTCGCCTTGTCGGCCATGCCCTCGTCCTTCAGCTTCTCGTTGCCAGTCAGATTACCGATACCTTTCTCGACGGCACCCTTGGCCTTGTCCCACGCACCCTCAATCCGGTTCTCATCAACCATGTTAGACCCCCTAACGATTGTAGACGGGCGCAACAACGACCGTTCTCCGCCGTGGTTCCCAGCAGGATTGCAGCTCACACGACGAACACTGTCAGGACAGACCACCACCAAGTCGGTCGGACATGGCATGGTGAACGTTGCTAAGCATCGCAGCCACCGAAGCCGTCAACTTACAACGCTGTGAGACACATCGACGTGAGAAGCCGCGCATAATGCGTGCCCGTCATACATTCGACCCAAAGCGATGCGTTGTTCTCTGGCTCACAAAATGAGTTCGCTTCCGGGCGAACTCCGTCACACGGGAGAGAACGATGCGTTCGGTCACTATCGCGGCCTTGTCTGCAGGCCTAACCTTGTTGCTTGCGGCCTGCGGCGAAACGCCGGGCACGCGGGCCGTCACGGGCGGCTTGCTGGGTGCTGGCACCGGCGCCGCTGTCGGCGGGATCGCAGGTGGTCACGCCGGAACGGGCGCCCTGATCGGCGGAGGGCTGGGCGCCGTCGGTGGCGCTGCCACCACTCCACAACGATACTGAGCATCGAGAGCTTGGGGTGTGCATTGACCATGGGCCTGGCGAGCCGCACGCTCTAGTATTCAATCCACAACCGAAGGGCATCAATATGGCTGAGAACGAGATCACCGGGACCGCCCGCAATGTAGGCGGCAAGGTCGAGTCCGCGGTGGGTAGCCTAACAGGGGATACCAAGACCCAGGCCCGCGGGAAAGCTGACCAGGTCGCTGGCAAGGCAGAGGAGACCTACGGCGAGGTCAAGAACACCGTCTCGTCGGCGGCTGAAAGTACCGCATCGACCCTGGGCGACATGGCGCAGCGTGTTGGCTCCCAAGCATCCGATCTGGGCGGGCAGGCCTATGCGCAGGGCGCCCAAGCCGCGCAGTATGTCGGCCGCCAGATCAAGGATGAGCCTGTGATCGCCATGCTCGCGGCGGGCGCGCTTGGCATCGCCATCGGTTATCTCATCGGTCGCCCATCACACGACCGTTCCATTGAGGTCGGGCGCTTTCGTGCGTCCTATCGTGACCGCTGAGATGAGTTTGGAACGGCACACTCTGTGATCGATTATCACGGCGTTGGACTTCCTGCCTTATTCCGGGAAGCAGGAGTTGTTTTGAGTATCGCCTCCACTTGGGCGGCGAGCATCTCGAGCGCGAACGGCTTGCCGATCACCTGCATTCCCGGCGCGAGCTGCCCCTCAAGCGCGTTGCCCGCATACCCCGTGATGAACAGCACAGGCAGCCCCGGCCTGTGCTCGCGCGCGGCGTCGGCGACCTGCCGCCCATTCAGCCCGCCTGGGAGGCCCACGTCACTCACGAGCACGTCGACGCGTGCGCTTGAGCGCAGCAAACGCAGTGCAGCGGGTCCGTCCTTCGCTTCCAGCACCACGTAGCCAAGATCGCGAAGCAGCTCGGCGGCCACGATGCGTACGCCGTCCTCATCCTCGACCAGCAACACCGCTGCACCGCCGGTGGCCTCGCCCGGCTCGGCTGGCGGTGCAGGCTGCTCCTCATGCATGTTCATGGGCCGGTGCTTGGGCAGGTAAAGCCGCACGGTCGTGCCCAGGCCGGGCTCGCTTTCCAAGTGTACGATGCCGTCCGATTGACGCACGAAGCCATAGATTTGCGACAGCCCGAGCCCTGTGCCTTGCCCAGCGGGTTTCGTGGTGAAGAACGGCTCGAGAGCATGCGCCTTGGTGGCATCGTCCATGCCCAGGCCAGTGTCGGTGATGGAAATCTCCACGTAGGCGCCAGGCATCGCGCCGTCCTGGCCGGCAAGGTCGACCGCCTGCAATTGGACGTCCTCGGTGCCGATGATAAGCTTGCCGCCCTCAGGCATGGCGTCACGTGCGTTGATCGCCAGGTTCAGCAGCGCGCTCTCCATCTGGTTCGGGTCGCACAGCACGATCCATTCGCCATCGCGCATACGCAGCTCGACCTCCACGCCCGGCCCTACTGTGCGCCGGATCAGCTCCGCCATGCCCTCGATCAGCCTGTCGAGCACGACGGGCTTGGGTTGCAACGCCTGCCGGCGCGCGAAGGCGAGTAGTTGGTTCGTGAGCGCCGCCGCCCGGCTCACGGCCTGGCGTGCGCCGTCGACAAGGCGGTCCGCCTCGTCCGTCCGCCCCTCTTTTACTCGGCGTCGCATCAGCTCCAGGCTACCGCTGATCGCCTGGAGCATGTTGTTGAAGTCGTGCGCGATGCCACCGGTGAGCTGACCCACTGCCTCCATCTTGTGCGACTGCCGGAGCGCTTCCTCGACCTGCCCGCGCTCCCGGGCCTCGGCCCGGAGCCGGTCGTTCGCCTCGACCAGCTCGCGGGTGCGCACGGTGAGGAGTTCGCGCTCGGTGGTAATGTCGAACTGGCTGGCGAAGAAATAGTTCAGGGTGCCGCGTGCGTCGTGCACCGGGGCGACCAGCAGCCGGTTCCAGAACGTCGACCCGTCCTTGCGGTGGTTGCAGATGTCGATCTCGATCGCCTCGGGCTTACTGACGGCAGTGCGGATGCGCTCGACCGTCGCGGCGTCGGTGCTCGGTCCCTGTAAAAAGCGACAGTTGCGGCCAAGGATCTCCTCGCGCACGTAGCCGGTCAAGCGGCAGAACGCATCGTTGACGAACACGATGGGGTTGTCGATCGTACGAGGGTTGGTGACGATCATCGGCATTCGCGTCGCCCGCATTGCGGCGGCAAACGGATCGGTGCCGTCGTCGAGGCCTGCCAGCTCGGCGGTGATGCGGGCGCCCTCGCGACTCATGTTGTCTGAGGACGAGCGGGATAATTGGTTACCGCCGGGCCGCTCGTTTGGTGCCAAAAGTCGAGTTCCTATCTGCCCGCGGTGATGTCTCACCATGCGGCTGTAGGCGCATTAATAGCCTTTGAGTGAAACTTGGTCTTCACAACTTGCGTGTGAGGCGTCCTGCAACCAGGGACCGACCCAAATTACCGTTTAGCAATCACACCCTAACGTGCCATTTTTAGCGCCTGTTATGAACCTGGATGAGCGCAGATACTGACCCTGGCGTGGTTATAACTTCGGCCTCGACCGTCCGCATGCTTTCCCGTTCAGGCGGTGGAACGAAAATCTTCCGTAGCTGGGACGGAAGCCGTTCCATTGCCTGAAGCGGTCCAAGTCGAGTCGTCGCATAAGCCGCTCCGCCCGTGTTCGAGCTCGGGGTCTGGGGAGATGCGGAACGTCAAACCTATGTAAGGGCCGGTGTGGACCGGCCACGCTGCATTGAACCCAGGTTCGGCGTTCCTCATGGACCAATGTTGGCCAAGCTCGACAGGCTGCAGAGCTTCGACGTAGGCCGGATCTCAGCAAACTCAGGCAATGATTGCGCCTAAGCGCCCAGCATGGCTTCGGCGACGCGACGGGTGACCTCGCCATCCGGTGCCGACGTCTTGTCGCTGATCCGGCCGTCCAGGAACAGCGATGCCAAGCCGTGCACCAGCGACCAGCAGCCTAAAGTGCGAGCGTCCCGGTTGGCGTTAGCCGGCACCTCGGCTACGACCCTTGCCGCCAGCACGGCATAGGCGGCCTCGCCCGCCGCGGTCAGCTCCGGATGCGTGCCAAGACGCTTGGGGCCGAACATGAGCCGGAACAGGGCCGGGTTCTCCAGTGCGTAGCGCACATAGGCTACGGCCTGTTCCACGAGGGCCTGATCTGCCGGGGCTGCGTCGTCAGCGGCGCGCAGCACGTCGCGCAAGCCGTCAAAGCCCTGCACCGCAACTGCTGCGAGGAGCGCCTCCTTGTCCGGGTAGTGCCGGTAGGGAGCCATGGCGGACACGCCGGCACGGCGCGCAACGGCGCGCAGCGAAACCGCGTCCGCGCCATCCTTCGCCAGCAGGTCGAGCGCCGCGCCGACCAGCGCCGTTCGCAACTCCCCGTGGTGGTAGCCTCTGGCGATTGATGTTGACACTGTAAGCAGACCTTCTATGTATGCAGTGTAAGCATTGGGCCGGTGTTGTCCATCCACGCCGGCTGATCAGGACAGCGCCATGATCAAGTTCACCATCCTGCTGCGGCGCAAGCCGTCGATGACGCACGACGAGTTCGTCGCCTACCACCGCGAGCGGCACGCGCCGCTATTCTGCGCGCTGCCCGCCGTGCGGCAACATGTCCGGCGCTACGTCCAGTGCCACACCGTGGTGGCCTCTATTCCTGGCCTGCCGCCGGTGACGTTCGACGGCATCACAGAGCTTTGGTTCGACGACGTGGCCGGGCTAGAGGCCGTCTTCACCTCCGAAAGCTACATGGAGACGATCCGGCCGGACGAGGCGCAGTTCCTGGACCTGCATGCCTGCGAGTTCGCGCTGTCCACCGAGAGCGTTCTTATCGGCTGACCCCTACAGCTTTCCGACCAGGATGCACGCCCATGACCTATCCGCGCCGATCCATTGACCTGTCCGGCTACTCCGACCTTGTCGTGATCTACCTTGGCTATCGCGCCAAGGGCTTGAAGGGCGCACGCAGCCTGCTGCGCATCGGCCGCGGCCTGCGCTCGATCAAGAAGAACCCGCCCGACGGGCTGCTGTCGCACGAGGACCTTTGGTTCGGCCTCATGCATCCGGGCTTCCGGCAGTACTGGCGTGACTTCGACAGTCTGGAAGCGTTCACCCGAGCTCCGCAGCACAAGGCGTGGTGGCGCGACTTCGCCCGGGACTCGGGCGGGGGCATCTGGCACGAAACCTACCGGCTGCGCGGCGGCATGGAGGCAATCTACTCCGGCGTGTCCGGGATCGGCTTTGCGAGCTTCGCGCCGGAACGCATCCCAACCGGATCGTTCATGAGCGCCAGGCAACGCGTCGAAGCAGGCGTTCGCTGAATTCGCTTGGGGCCGGGTGCTAAGCTGCAAACATGTGTTTTCCGCACATTTCGGATCGACGGCAGATCAACCGGCAAAACCCAGACAGGCTTGACCGGAAAACCCCGTCGGATTGGACGCTTGTGCGGAAACTACCCTGAGGGGGTTTTCCGATAGGGCTTACCCGTACCGGAAGGCCAGTTCGTCAGTTCTGGCCCGGTAATCGAGCGCATCACAAAACGTGGGCGACCGAAACCCATTGCTTCTGGCCGGGCGACAACTCGACGCGACCACTTGACCCACGCGACCGAACCCAACACATGAATACGTGTTCATAGGTTGGTAAATGCTGACGGCAGTTCAAACGAGCGAGCTTGCCGAGATGTTCCGCTCGCTGGGCGAACCCAACCGGCTCGGAATCGTGGCGAACTGCCTTGACGGCCCGCTGAGCGCTGTTGCACGGATCGCGTCGGTATCGCTGCAGGTCGGGCCGGTTTAGGAAGCTTGCTCTCCCTCTGATCCTCGGATGCCTGTCTTGCCCTTTAAGCTGAATGCCGACTGTCGCCACCACATTCCGAAGCAGAGACGCAAGGTCACGAACTCGGCCGCGTATGACACCGCTCTGCGCCAGTGCGGCAGTTTGATGGATGCCGACACCGGTCAGATTGTCGCGGCGGCATTGACCAGGAAGGAGGTCGACGACGCCGCCCAAGTGGCGCCCTTGCTCGATCAGGTGGCGACATCGGTCGCGTCGTTCACCGCCGACGGCGCCTACGACCAAGACAGCATGTCCGCCGCGGTCGCCGAGCGCCACCCTGCAGCAGCCATCATCGTGCCACCACGTAGCACGGCAGTATCGAGCGAGACGGCCGAAACCGAACCCACGCAGCGGGACCGCCACCTGCAGTTCATCGCCAAGCACGGCCGAGCCGCTTGGCAGAAGGCGTCTGGATACACCAACCGCGCTCGTGTTGAGGCAACCATCGGCCGGTTCAAGCAGGTGATCGGTGACGGGCTGCGCTCGCACACGGACGAGCGTCGCGTAACCGAGGTGAACGTTGCCGTCCATGTCCTGAACCGCATGCTGCAGCTTGGACGCCCGATCTCTGTCCGCACCGCCTAAATCCAGGCGGAGTTGGGCTCGTTGCGGCTTCAACCCTGATCCATGCAACATCGCCTCCAGCGTTGTAGATAGCCAGGCGCGCTGGTCTGCGCCGAGCCACGCGGCATCCGCCGGGCGGTCGTCGAGGTATTGCAGGCACGCCAGGCCCAGCAGAACGGCCGGCGCCCCTTCCAGGATGAACAGCCATTGCCAGCCAGCTAGGCCCATCGCTCCGCCGAGTTCCATGATGAAACCCGACAGCGGCCCGCCGACCACGATGGAGATGGCGCTGGCGCTCATGAACTTCGATACCGCTGCCGCCCGCGCCCGCTCCGGGAATCACTGCCCGAGGTAGAGCAGAATACCGGGCACGAACCCGGCCTCCGCCACGCCCAGCAGGAAACGGAGGGCGTAAAACGACTTGGCCCCGGTGGCCAGCGCCATCGCCATCGAAAGTATGCCCCACGAGATCATGATCCGCGCGATCCAGACGCGGGCGCCGACACGCTGGAGGGCCAGATTGCCCGGTATCTCGAACAGCAGATAGCCGACGAAGAACACGCCGACGCCCAAGCCGAACATGTCCGGCGTCAGGCCGAGGGCAGCGTTCATCTGCAACGCGGCGAAGCCGACGTTCACCCGGTCCAGGAAGTTGACGACGAACAACAGGAACAGGAACGGGAGCAGCCGGCGAGTGGCGGCCGCGACTGTGGACGCTTCGATGTCTGGCACGGCCATGCTCCGGGGTTGGGCAGACGGGTAGGCTAGTCGGCCCCTGGCAGTTGCGGCTGTTCGCCCTGATAGACCATGGTCACGATCGGTTCGAAGATCGCGGGGTGGCCCTTCACGCCGTCCAGCTTGTATTCGGTCGGCTTGTAGGCCTCATGCGTGCTGCGCCACGCCTCGGCGCTCGTCCACTTGGCGATGTTGATGAACGCGAAGGTGCCGTTGCCGACGCCGGTGTTGCGGTGCAGCTTCGTCTCGATGAAGCCCGGCGTCTTCGAGAAATGGTCGGCCGACATCTGCCAGTTGCGGAGGAACTCCTCCTCCTGGCCTTCGCGGACGATGAACGTGTTGATGAGCGTGACGGCCAAGGTCGCCTCCCGTGGTGTGTTAAAGGGTCAGTCCTGCATCGCCAGCGCGGGCGTTCCTACGGACTTCAGACCGAAGCCGTAGGACAGCATGCGCCAAGGCCCTTCGACCTCGGTGCCATCCGGCGCCTGCCCCGGCCCGTGCTGCGTAAACGCCTGGATCAGCGACTCCTTGACCCCGAACACCGCATCGCTGTCGAGGTAGTCGCCCCCGGCGACGAAGAGGTGCGTCACCAGCTGCTCGTGCCCAGCGGCCGAGATCATGAAATGCAGGTGCGCCGGCCGCCACGGGTGGCGGTTGGTGGCCTTCAACAGCTCACCGACCGGGCCGTCGTCTGGGATCGGGTAGGCGGTCGGCATGATGGTCCAGAAATGAAACCGGCCCGCATCGTCGGCCCGCAGCCGGGTGCGCAGCGAAGGGCCGTCCAGCTCCGGCCGCTGCACGTCGTAGAAGCCGTCGTCGTCGGACTGCCACACTTCCAGCACGGCGCCGGGCAATGGCGCGCCGTTGGCGGATGACACCGACCCCTCGACATACAGCCGCTCTCCCGCCCGCCCGGCCCCGATGTCGGCGCCATTCGGGGAGAACGGCACGTCTGCGACGTGGAACGGGCCGAGCACCGTCGTCTCCGTCGCCCCGTCCGGCATGCGGTGGTTGATCGCGTCCACCAGCATGGACACGCCCAGAACGTCGGACAGCAGGATGAACTCCTGCCGCGTGTCGGTGCAGGTCTGGCCGGTGCGGGTCAGGAAGGCGACGGCCTGCTGCCATTCTGCGAACGTCGGCTCGGCCTCGCGCACGAAGGCGTGGACGTGGCGGACCAGCGACTGCACGAGCTGCTTGAAGCGCAAGTCGGGCGTATCGGCGAGCCGCGCGAGCACGGCGTCGGTGATGGTGTGCTCGTCCGTGTCGCGCGTGGAAATATGGTCCATGAAGGGCTTCCTTTACCGAGGTGCGGTGCCGTCGAAGGCTGCCTGCAGCAGTGCCCGGATGGCAATGCGGTCGATAGGCGCCGGATTGGGGTACGGTGCGGCAACGGCAAGGTTGGCCGCCTGGTCGATACCTTCGGCCGGCATGCCCAACGCGTGCAACCCTGTCGGAAGCCGCAGCCGCCGGGCGAGCTCGAACAGCCCCGTCGCCGCGTCCGGGACGCCGAGCGCCGCTGCCATCTGCCGCATCGCGTCTGGCGCGGCGTCGGCATTGTAGGCGGCGGAGTAGGGCAGCACGAGCGCGTGCGTCTCTGCGTGTGGCAGGTCGAACGTGCCGCCCAGCACGTGGCACAGCTTGTGGTGCAGCCCCATACCGACGGTGCCCAGGCACGTCCCGCACGCCCATGCCCCGAACAACGCATCGCCGCGAGCCTCGACGTCGGAGGCGTCGGCCATGATGGCCGGCAGCGCGCGGGCCAGCGCCGCGATGCCCTGCGCGGCGAGGCCGGACGTGACCGGGTTGGCGTCCGGCGCATACAGCGCCTCCATCGCGTGCGCGATCGCGTTCAGGCCGGATGCGGCCGACAAGGCGACCGGCAGGGTCAGCGTGAGGTCGATGTCATAGACGACGACCTCCGGCAGCACGGCCCGGTTGCGCTGCGTGGTTTTTCTGCCTTTGTCGGACTCGCCTAGGATGGGGGTCGCCTCCGACCCGGCGTAGGTTGTCGGCACGACGACCTGGTCCAGCCCGGTGCGCAACGCGATCGCCTTGCCCAACCCGGTCGTGCTGCCGCCTCCGAGCGACACGATGCAGTCCGCGCCGGCTGCGTGATGCATCGCCTGCTCCGTCACGTCGACCGGCGTGTGCATCACCGCCCCGGCGAACACACCGAATGCCAGGCTGCCCAGGGCCGATCCGAGCTGCCGAGCGTCCGTTTCCTGTTGCGGGGTGGACAGCACCAACGCACGGCGATGCCCCAGCCGCCGGACCTCGTCGCCGACCAGCGCCAGCGTGCCGCGGCCGAAAACGACACGCTGTGCCGGCGCCTCGTAGGTGAATGGCCGCATCACCCAACCGCCCCGCCGCCCAGGATCGCCACGGGAGGCGCTTCCAACGGCTGGGTGGGGCCGAGCGAGGCGACGCAGGCCGCCGCCAGCAGCCCGGCGCCGCCGATGGTCCAGAACATCGCTTCCGGCCCGCCCGTCGCGCCTTGCAGCAGCCCGGCGACGACCGGCCCCAGGATTGCGCCGACCCGGCCGACCCCGAGCTCCATCCCGACGCCGGACGCCCGGATGCCGGTGTCGTAGCTGGCGGCCGTGAAGTTGTTCAGGACGTGCTGCGCCCCGATGATGAGGAACCCGGCCGCCGCAACGCAAGCAAAGTTGACGCCGTGCCCGCCCAGGAAGATCAGCGCGATCACCGACAGCCCACCCAGGCCCCACCACGCCGACAGCAGCCGGGTGGACGCCGCCGGGCGCCGGTCCGCGAGCATGGCCAGCACCAGCCCGCCGACGAACGACATGACCTGCATCAGCGCGCCGAAGCCGAACGACGCCGCGAAGGTCTCGCCGCGGTTCATCATCACCGTCGGTATCCAGCCCGTCAGGCCGAAGATGCAGAACAGGCTGAGGAACGATGTAGTCCAGATGGTCAGCGACGTGCGGCGGTAGCGCGGCATAAGCAGGGCGGCGAGGGGGTTGCCGACCCGCGGCTCCGGCCGGGCGCGCAGGCCCGCTTCGGCATAGGCTGCGGCCCGCTCCGGCCGCAGCCGGGCCAGCAGGCGGCGCAGGTCGTCGTGCCGTCCGGCGAGGGCCAGGAACTTCGGGCTTTCCGGGAGCGCCATGTGCATCAGCAGCGTCAGCGGCAGGGACAGCGCGCCGACCCAGTAGAGCACCTGCCAGCCGTAGAGCGGCGTCAGGAACACGCCGACCAGCCCGGCCAGCGTGCCACCCACCGACCAGCCCAGCGCCACGCCCCACAGCGAAAACGCATTGCTGACCCGGCGCGGCGCCAGCTCGTTGATGTAGGTCGCGGCCAACGGCAGCAGCGTGCCGAGCCCGATGCCCGTCAATATGCGCAGCAGGCAGAACTGGGTGAAGCCCGTGCCCAGCACCGGCGTCAGCACGGTGAACACGTTGACGATCCACAAGCCCGCCAGCAGCGTGCCGCGCCGCCCCAGCCGGTCCGACACCATCCCCTGCCCGGCCGCGCCGATCAGGAACCCGATCAGCCCGCTGCTGACCAGGAAGCCAGCTTGCCCCGCCGACAGGCCCCAGGGCTTGGCGACGTAGTGGATGACATAGGCCGGGTTGAAGGTGTCGTAGCCGTCGAACAGCGTCATCAGCGCGACCAGCACGCCGAGCGTGCGGTGGACCGGGCCGACCCGCGCCTCGGCCAGCTCCTCATGGACATCCAGCTCCGTCGGCATCGGCGCCTCCCCAGGCGTTATTTTTAAGTTTCTTGCGGCATCCCAAGACTAGTCGCTGCGAGCCAACCCGCGCCCATCATCGCGAGTCGGCCTCGGTGCAGCCGATTACTCCGCGGCCAGGGCCTGCCGCTGGGCCTGGCCCAGGCCGAACAAGTCCCATGCATTGGTGCGGCCGATCTTGCGCCGGTCCGCTTCGGAAATCGTGCAGGCGTCGAACCAGCGGGCGGCATGGTCGATGTTCTCGAACGGCCAGTCGGCCGAGAACATGATACGGTCGGCGCCAATCTCCAGCATCGCGTCGATCAAGGTCTGCGAGCGGAAGTTGCCCGAGGTCGTGAGGTAGAAGTTCTCGCGGAAGTATTCGCCAAGCGGACGCTTCGCCGGATAGCCCTTCGGCGCCGTGACCCAGGCGTTGCGGTTGTCGATGCGCCATAGGGAATAGGGGATGCCCTCGCCCAGGTGCCCCAGGATGATCCGCAGCCGCGGGTGCGCGTCGAACAGCCCGGAGGCCATGAGCCGCAGCGCATGGACCGCCGTCTCCTGCCCGAACGCCCAAGTGGGGCCGAGCAGCCAGGGATGGCCGTCGTAGATCTGGGCGTGCTGCGGCAGCGGGTTGCGGGGGTGCAGGTAGAACGGCACGCCCAGGCGCTCCGCCTCGGCCCAGAACGGGCGATACTGCGGCAGGTCGTAGTAGGTGGCGTTGGCGGGATCGTCCACCTGACTGAAGCCGTTGACCAGCGCCCCGCGGAAGCCGAGATCCTGCACGCAGCGGGTCAGTTCGCGCGTTGCTGCGTCCGGGTCCTGCATCGGCAGGGCGGCCAGGCCCTGGAACCGGTCGGGGCGGCGCTGCACCTCGCCGGCCAGGAAGTCGTTCGCCCGGCGCGCGATCTCGATGGCCAGCTTGCGGTCGGGGATGGCCTGCACCGCGGGCGCGTTTAGCGAGGGCAGCATCATCTCGATGCCATTCTGGTCCATCTCGCGCAGGCGGCGGTCCTGCATGTCGAGCAGCCGGGCCTTCAGCTCGATCCAGTCCGTCTCGGGCACGAAGCCCGCGCTGTCCTGCACCGTCTCGGGGAGCGCGAAATGCTCCTCGACGATTACCTTGCCCTGCATATTTGTTTCCTCCGCCGCAGCCGCTAACGTTCCCGCCAAAGAGAGCGGCCACGGCACGTTCTTGTCAACACAAACTTTGCATGTGCAAAGTACGGCGCTGCAAAATACGGCGCTGCGAATGAAGGACTGCCGGTGTATAAGTTCTCGACCTCGCTGCCCTACCTGCTGGCCAAGCTCGGCGTCCGCATGGGGGAGCTGTTCAGCCGCGAGCTGGCCCGCGACGGGCTTACCCTGCCGATGTATCGCGTGCTGGCAGCACTTGCGGAGCAAGGCACGCCGCAGCGGCTGGGCGAGCTCGCCGCCCTCACATCGGTCGAGACGTCCACCTTGTCGCGCCTGCTTGGGCAGATGCAGCGGATGGGGCTGGTGACGCGGGACCGCCCGGAGACGAACCAGCGCAGCCTGGCGGTGGACCTGGCGCCCCGGGGCATCGCGCTGGCGGCCCGGCTGATCCCGCGAGGCGCGCATTACGAGAAGGTTGCTACCGGCGACCTTTCGAAAAACGAAGCCGCGCTGCTGAAAAGCATACTCCGACGCGTGGACGCCAACCTCGTGCACCTAGAGCGCGAGCTGGACCAGCCGGTGCAGGCGGCAGAGGTCAAGCTGGGAGGCAACCTGCCGAAAGGCTGACAGGACGGCATAAGGGAGGACGGCTTTTTGGAAAGCAAGGCCAGCGCGCGGTTCCACGGCGGCCCTCGGCTCGCCATTGCAAATCGCCACACCGCGGCGATGGGTGCGCCCCAGGCTGCGTAGTCCGATGAACCTGCGCGGCATCGACCTCAACCTGCTTGTCGTGCTGAACGCCCTGACGGAGGAGCGTTCAGTGCGCCGGGCCGGGGCGCGGATCGGCCTCAGCCAATCCGCGACCAGCCACGCCCTGGCCCGGCTGCGCGGACTGCTGGGCGATGAGCTGCTGGTCCGCACCGCCACAGGAATGGAGCCTACGCCCCGCGCGCTGGCCCTGGCCGGCCCGATCCGCCTCGCGCTGGAGGAGATACAAGCGACGCTCGCGCCCGACCGCTTCGATCCCGCGACGGCCCGGCGGGCCTTTACCATCGTCGTGGAAACCTATGGCACGATCGTGATCGTCGCCGACATGGTCGACCGCATCCGGCGGGAGGCGCCGGGCATCGACGTGACCGTGCGGTCCGGCCCCGCGGCGGGGATCGTCGACGACATCGACAAGGGCCGCGCGGACATCGCCATCGGCAGCGTCCGCAGCCTGCCCGGGCGCTTCGTCACCTGCCACTTGCTGGCCGACCGGCACGTCTGCCTCATGCGGGCCGGCCACCCGCTGGCCGGTGGGGCGATGACGCTGGCGGGATTCCTCGACACCCCGCATTTGCTGGTCTCGATGAACGACGAGGCGGAAGACGTTGCGGACCAGGCCCTTGCCGCGGCGGGACTGGCGCGGCGGATCGCGTTCCGGCTGCCAAATGGCCTGGCGGGGGTGGCGGCGCTGCTCCGCTCCGACATGATCGCCGTCGTGTCGGAAGGGGCGGCGCGCATGTTCGCGGACATCGCGCCGCTGGTGATCGCCGAGCCGCCGCTCAAGCTGCCGGCCATCGCGTTCCGCCTGGTCTGGAACCGCCGCCTGCACGAGAGCGCCGGCCATGTCTGGCTGCGGCGCGTCCTCGTGGAGATCGGCCAGGCGGCAATGCACCGGACGGCCAGGCAGGCGGGCCAGATGCACGCGATGCATTCCGACGCTGCATCACTTGCACTCGCCCAGGCCGTCGAGACGGGGCATGGTCGATCCGGTTAAGGGCAGAACGCCCGGCTTGCGACAGGAGGCAGCGATGATCGATTTCGATGTGGCGGTGATCGGCTATGGACCGACCGGCATGGCCCTCGCGGCGCTGCTGGGCCAGCAAGGCCACAGTGTCGTGGTGCTGGAACGTTACACCGGCCTTTATAACCTCCCGCGTGCCGCATGCTTCGACGACGAGATCATGCGGACGTTCCAGAAGCTCGGCCTCGCCGGGGAGGTCGGCCTCGGGGCCGTGGTCCAGCGCGACTACGACTGGATCAATGCCGACGGCGAGACCCTCGTCGAGCTTGAGTATGCGGACCCCGGACCCGGCGGCTGGGCAGCGCTGTACATGATGTTCCAGCCGCATGTGGAAGCGGTGCTCGACCAGCATATCAAGGCGCTGCCGGCCGTCGAAGTCCGGCAAGGCTTCACGGTCTCCCGGATCAGCCAGGATCAAAGCGTGGTTACGATCCAAGGCACCGGACCCGACGGCGAGCCGGCGACCGTGCGGGCACGCTACGCGGTCGGGGCGGACGGCGGCGGCGGCTTCACGCGCCGGACGTTCTGCCCGTCCGTCGAAGACTACGGGTTCCAGGAGAACTGGCTGGTCTGCGACTTCCGGATGCTCCGCGCCGTGCCGGGGCTGCCGATGTTCCGGCAGGTGTGCGACCCGGCGCAGCCGACATCCATCGTCCGTATCGGCCCCGACCATCACCGCTTCTCGTTCATGCTGAACCCCGGCGAAACCGTCGAGCAGGCGACGGAACCGGCCCGGGTTTGGGCGCGCGTTGGTCCATACCTGACCGCAGACGATGCGGAGCTGATCCGCGTGGTCAACTACATGTTCCGTTCGCGCATCGCCGAGCAGTGGCGGCATGGGCGCGTGCTGCTGGCCGGCGACGCCGCGCACGAGATGCCGCCGTTCCTGGGCCAGGGCATGTGCTCGGGCATCCGCGACAGCCACAACTTGGCGTGGAAGCTCGATCTCGTGCTGACCGGGCGGGCCGACGCGGCGCTGCTGGACACCTACCAGCCGGAACGCGAGCCGCACGTCCGGTTCATCACCGAGAAGGCCATCGAGCTGGGACGGGTACAGACCCTGCGCGACCCGGCGGCGGCGCGCGAACGGGACAGGCGGCTCATCGCGCAGCGCAGCGCGCACCAGAAGCCGGATAAGCTGCGGCTGCCGGGCCTGACGGGACGCATGGTCGCCGATAGCGGCGCGTTCTTTCCGCAGGGGCAGGTGCGCCTCGGCGCGCGGACGGGCCGCTTCGACGACGTTGTCGGCGCCGGCTGGTGCATCGTCGCGTCCGGTGCCGGGGTGCTGGACCGCGTTGCGGACACCGATCGGGATGCCTGGGCGGCGATCGGCGGCAAAATCGCGATCTTCGGCACACCGGAGAAGCCATCCCCGCTCATGGACATCGATGGGGTCTATACGGCGTGGTTCGCCAGCCATTCGTGCATCGCCGCAGTCGTGCGCCCGGACTGGTACCTATACGGGACCGCCGGCGACGGCGAGGCGCTTGCGGCGTTGCTGGAACGCCTGCAGGCGGCCCTACATGGCGATGCGGCGGTTCGAACGATGGACCTGGCCGTGGGCGTGGACGCATAGGAAGCACTGGCGCGAAGCTTCACAGGAGAGAGGGCAACACCTCAGGGCAATCGTATTTGCCCCTTGCCCCCCTCCTTCTGTCATTGCGACGCGGCAATCCAGAGCCGCACACACCAATTTCGGTCCATGCGGCACTGGATTGCCGCGCCGAAGCCGGCTCGCAATGAAGGTTTTTTTAGGCCGAAGGCAAGCCGGGTCAAATGCGATAGCCCTGGGCAACACCTGGTCTGTCCCTGCTTTCGGGGGGTGCCCGATGCCGTCGTCAGCCGGGCTGGGTTGCAAGCCGGCTCTCGAGGACGACGGCAAACATCTGCCGCAACATTGCTTGGCCCGCGGCCGGGTCCGGTAGGCCGGCATTCATCCAGCGCCGCACCTCGACGAGGTGGATGTCGAACAGGACCCGCGCGAGCAGGGCTGCGGGAGCGTCCAGCCGAAGCCGTCCCGCGCTGCCGGCCTGCTCCAGCACCGTCGCTATCGCATCCTGCCATGCGTCCATCCGCCGCATGTAACGCTGTGCCTGCTCGCCGGCGCCCTCGTCCCGCGGCCGGTCATAGTGCACGACCTCCCGCATCGCCGGGCGCGCCAGCTCCGGCTCCAGCGCGAAATAGACGTAAATGGGTCCGAGCAGCTCCGCCAGTTGGTCAAGCGGCGTCCCAGGCCGGGCGGCGGCGGCCAGCGCGCGCGCAAGCACCGCGTCAAGATCGTCGTTGATGACCAGGAACAGCAGGTCCCGCTTGTCCCTGGCATATACGAACAAGGTTCCCACCGACACCTCCGCCAACTGGGCGATGTCCCGCGTGGTGGCGGCGTCGTAGCCGCGGGTGCGGAACACCTCCGCGGCAGCCTGGTGCAGGCGGTGCAGGCGGTCGCGCTTGCCGCGCTCGCGCAGGCCCACCGTCTGCTTGTCGGCCTCCATCTTACGCATCCCATCCCCTTCTGCCGCCGGCCCGACCCGGCATACCCCGGCCGGGGTCGAAAAACATATTGCGCTCAAACATGAACATGCTCATTATACTCCTATGCAGGAGCCGGCACCAAGCCGGACGATGAAGGGAAGCGACGCAGATGCAACACTTCGATCCCATGCTGCCGCATTTCGGCGTGCGCGTCGCTGCCATCCAGGACCAAACCCCCCGCATCCGCGAGTTCGAACTGGTGGGCGATGGAGCCGCGCTGCCGCCGTTCGAGGCCGGGGCGCATATCGAGGTCGCCGTCGGCGAGGGCGTGATCCGGTCCTACTCTCTGGCCAACGACCCGCGGGACATAGACCGCTACGTGATCGCGGTATTGCGGGAGCCCGATGGCCGCGGATCCGGCTGGCTGCATGGCAGCGTGCAGGTTGGCGACACCCTGCAGATCGCCGGGCCGCGCAACGCCTTTCCTTTGCGAGAGGAGGCGGCCGAGCACGTCCTGGTGGCCGGCGGCGTCGGCATCACGCCGATCCGGTCGATGATCCACCGCTTGCAGGCCATCGGCACCCCGTTCCGCGTGATCTATTGTACGCGCACCGCCGCCGACACGGCCTATCGGGCGGAGCTGCTGGACGCGCACGGCCCGCGCCTGCTGCTGCACCATGACGAGGGCGACGCCGGCCGCAGCCTCGACCTGGCAGCCGCGCTGCGGGACCGGCCGGTGGGCGCGCATGCCTATGTATGCGGTCCGCGCGGCCTGATCGAGGCCGCGAAGGCTGCAACCGCGCATTGGCCAGCTGGTACGGTGCACGTGGAGCTGTTCGCTTCCCCGCCCGAGGCGCCCGCTGTTGTGGACGTTGGCGGCGACCAGCCGTTCGAGGTCGTGCTCGCCCGCAGCGGCCGGACCCTGCAGGTGCCGGCCGACAAGTCCATCCTGGAGGTGCTGCTCGGCGCCGGAATCAAGACGCCGTACGTGTGCCGGGAAGGCTGGTGCGGCAACTGCGAGACCGTGCTGCTCGGCGGCAAGGCCGACCACCGCGACGATATCCTGGAGGACGACCAGAAGGCCGCCCAGGACACCATCCACATCTGCATCTCCCGCGCGATGCCGGGCGAGCAGCTGATCCTGGATCGCTGACCCCTCAACCAAGGAGCACGCCATGTCCGCCACTCTCGACGCCCCGCCGGCCCCGCAAGCATCCAGCCTGCCCACCGACATCCCCCGCAGCAGCGCCAACCCGGTGCTGAAGCCGCTGATCTTGTCGCGCGGCACCATCCTGACCGCCGACCTCGACCGCGCGCAGGCGTTCTACGAAACCTTCCTGGGCCTGGAATGCAAGCGCATGGAGGGCGGGCGCATGATGGTGCGCGACACCGACCCGGCACGCCTCCGCCATCGCAACGGCGGCCCTTACTGGGTGATGGACGTGCAGCAGGTCGAGGGCACCGTCACCACCAACCTGTTCAAGCACTGGGGCATCGACGTCGCCTCCTCGGCCGAGGTGGACCGGGTGCACGCCTATGCCGCGGCCAACAAGGACAGCTTGGGCCTGCGCGCCGTCCGCAAGCCGCGGATGCAGCACGGCACCTACTCGTTCTACCTGCAGGACTTCGACTCCAATTGGTGGGAAGTCGAGTGCCGCCCATCCGGCGAAGCGACGGACGAGGTGTTCGCCCGCGGCGACGGCGGCTTCAACTAGCACCAGCCTTTTTTCTGCTAGAGCGCCTGATCCGCACAAGCCCCGGCCGGGAAGGCCGGGGCGCCATGGAGGACACACGATGAACGACATGACCCAGCCCGTCCCGGCCAGCGGCAGCCTGACGCTGTCGCTGTCGCACGGCACGCTCGAAACCCGCGACCTCGTGGCCGCGCGCCGCTTCTACAACGAATTCCTCGGTCTTGAGACGGTGCAGCGGGGCGAGATGGCGATCTGGCTGCGCTGCGGCGGCGGCTGGATGGTCGCGGCCGTGATGACGGGGGAGACCATGCTGCCCTTGCCGCCCACGGTGCGCTGGTGCCTGGACATGGCGACCGCCGCGGAAGTGGACGAGGCGCACGCCGCCGCACTCCGCCTCAAGGACGAGTACGGGATGCAGGAAGTGCGGGACGTGACGCGCGAGGATAGCCAGACCGGCTTCCTGCTGCGCGATATGGACAGCAACTGGTGGGAGATCTGCCACCGCCCGGGCCGGCTGTTCGATGGGGTGTTCGGGTCGGCTGCGTGACGCCGATCGGGCACCTGCGCCTCGTCACCTACGCCGCCCCGGACACGGGCCAGCCGCGCCCCGGCGTGGCCCGGCCCGGTTACGGCGACACGTGGATGTTGTACGACATGCAGGCCGTGCTGGGCGGCGACGCTCCGGCCACGATGCTGGCGGCTTTGGAGGAGTGGGACACAGTGCGCTCCGGCCTGGCGGCGGCGTCGTTCGACGGCGCCCCGGTCGGCCCGTTGGACCAAATGCAGCTGCTGGCCCCGATCCTGTATCCGCGCGCGCTGTTCTGTGCCGGCGCCAACTACACCGACCATGTGGCGGAGATGGCGCGCGTGCTCGGCCTGCCCGACGATGGCCCGCGCAAGGACGGCGACAAGCCCTGGCACTTCATCGCCACGCCCGCCCACTCCATCGTCGGACCCGGCGCCGCAGTCGGCATCCCCGCCTATTCCAATAAGCTGGACTGGGAGGCGGAGGTCGCCCTCGTCATGGGCCGCCGGGCGCGCAACGTGACGGCGGATCAGGCGATGGCGCATGTCGCGGGCCTGACCATCGTCAACGACCTGTCGGCGCGCGACTGGGTGGCGCGGCCGGACGTGCCGCTGGGGTCCCCGTTCCACTGGGACTGGATGAGCCAGAAGTGCTTCGAGGGCGCCAAGCCCATGGGACCCTGGATCGTGCCGCTGGAGGGCATCGCCGACCTGCACGACCTGTCCGTGCGCCTGTGGGTCAACGGCCAGCTGAAACAGGACTCGAACAGCCGCAACCTGATCTTCGGCATGGCCGAGCAGGTCGCGCATCTCAGCACCCGCGTCACCCTGCTGCCCGGCGACGTGATCGCCACCGGCACCCCGGCCGGCGTCGGCATGGCCCAAGGCGTCTTCCTGCAGCCCGGCGACGAAGTGCGGATCGAGGTCGGCGGCGTCGGCACTCTGCGGACGCGGATCGCCCGCGACGCCTGACGGTCGAGGAGCGGGCCGGCCCGCTCCTCGCTCCGCATCAGAAGATCGGCACTGCGAACTGAATCCAGAAGCGGTCCCCGGAGGTCCGGTTCTCGACAGCGAACTCCCGCTGATACTTGATGGCGATGCCGCCAAGCTTCCAATCGTAACGAAACTGCGGCCCGATGGCATAGGTGCGCCCGCGGTTGCCGTTGCGGAATATCTGCCCGTTCACCGTGTCGTCGGTGAATTGCTGGTAGCCATAGCCATTGATGCCGACATGGAACCGCTTGTAGTTCTCGAACGGCTGATACTCCAGCCCATACTCGAAGCTGAAAGCATTGCCGCTTTTGTATTTCGTCGCGTCGTTCTGCGCGTTGAACTCGATCACGGTTTCCAATGAAAATGCGATGCGCGGGGTTGGAAACCAAGTCAACGCCGCATCCGGAGCGAATCCCCAGTGGTTCAGGCCGATATTGATGGCATGGTGGACGTCGTACGCTCCGTCCGGGACATAGATGCTCGGGCCGAAGTAGGCGAAGAACGTGTGGGCAGGGTTGCTATAGGTCAGGAACAGCGGCTGCAGCACGGTGTCGCCGAACGCCAGCCGGTCCTGGGACCCGGTCGAGCGCGGCAGGAGGATACTGGCGTTGACGACCGGCTGCACGATGCCCGACGAAATCCCGAACGGACCGAGCTGGACTGGCCAGGAGTGCACGACCCGGGCGACCTCCGCGGTGATGTTCGCATGAAAGCCCGGCGCCACCTTGTTCCCATTCGGCCCAGCCAGAACCCCCGAGTTGTAGTATTGCAAGTAATTATAATACTCGGTGCCATTCGGCGGCGGCAGCAGCGCCGGGAGCACCGTGTTGACACCCAGTGGATAGTGGTTGTTTCCACCCTCCGTCGCATAAGACTTGGCTGTGGACACAACGCCGAATGCGGCAAGACATCCCAGCAACTTAAGGCAGCGCTTCATCATCGTTCTCTCTCTGTTGCCATGCCGTCATGGCTGATTATTAATTATTGGAAACATTCGCCGAGACCGTGCCGGCCCTGGTGCATTCGAGTTGCTAGGGTTCTGCACTCCCTTCCTGGGCTGGGCCGCGTCGCCTGCTGGCTTTGCAAGGCATGTCCGGCGAGGGGGACGTCATTCCGGCTCGCCGATGTACAGGTGCCGCAGCCGTGGGTCGGCGCGCACGTCCGCCGCCGCGCCTGACAGCGCGAAGGCGCCGCGCTCCAGCACGTGCACCTGGTCGGCCAGCGCCAGCGCGCGGTCCACGTCCTGCTCGATCAGCAGCATCGTCAGCCCGGCCGACCGAAGCGCGGCGAGCGCGGCATACAGCCGGTCCATCACTACCGGCGCCAGGCCCAGGCTGATCTCGTCGAAGATCACCAGGCGCGGGCGGGACATCAGCGCGCGGGCGATGGCCAGCATCTGCTGCTGCCCGCCGGACATCGCGGTACCGGCCGCCGCGCGCCGCTCCTGCAGGTCCGGGAACAGCGCATACGCCTGCGCCAGCCGTGCCGCCCTGTCCGCTGCCGGCAAGCCGCGGGCGGCGATGGCCAGGTTCTCCTCCACGGACAGCCGGGCGAAAATGCGCCTCCCCTCCATGCAGTGCGCGATGCCGCGGCCGGAGCGCAGATACGGCGGCAGGGCGGTAATGTCCTCCCCGTCGAACACCAGCCGCCCGGCGGTCGGGCGCACGCTGCCGGCGATGGTCTCGGCCAGCGTGGTCTTGCCGGCGCCGTTGGTGCCCAGCACGGCCACCACCTCGCCGGGCCGCACCTGCAGGTCCAGGCTGTGCAGCACCCGCGCCTGGCCGTATCCGGCGCTGACGCCACACAGCTCCAGCAAGGGGCCGGGACGCGGCGCAGCGGCGGATACGAGGCGGTCCAGGGGTGCTGCGGCCTGTGCCGGCGCGGCGATGCCCTGCGCGGCGGCGGCATGTGCGGTGCCGAGATACACCGCGGCGACGGTGTCGTCGGCGAGCACGTCGGCTGTGCGGCCCTCGGCGATGCGCTTGCCGAAGTTCAGCACCACCAGCCGGGCGCAGCATTCCTTCACGACGCGGATCACGTGCTCGATGATGACGATGGAGCGCTCGGGTCCGGAGACCGCGCGGATCAGCGCGATCAGCTCCGTCACCTCGGAGTCCACCAGCCCGGCCCCGACCTCGTCCAGCAGCAGCAGCTTGGGCTTGAGCGCCAGGGCGCGGGCCACCTCCAGCCGCTTGCGGCGCAGCAGCGGCAGGCCGCGGGCGGGCAGGTCGGCGCAGTCGGCCAGGCCGCATTGCCGCAGGATGTCCATGCGCTCCCCGTGCAGCTCCCGCCGCGGCCGGGTGGGGCCGAGCGCCACCTGCGCGACCTGCAGGTTCTCCTGCACGCTCATGTCCAGGAACGGGCGGGGGATCTGGTAGGTCCGGCCGATGCCGGCGCGGGCGCGCTCCGGCGCTGGCAGCCGCGTCACGTCCAGGCCGGCGAAGCGGATGCTGCCCTCGCTGGGCTGCAACGCGCCGCCGAGCAGGCTGACCAGGGTGGACTTCCCGGCGCCGTTCGGCCCGATCACGCCGCAGACCTCGCCAAGCGCCAGCGAGAAGTCCAAGTGGTCGGTTGCGACCAGGCCGCCGTAACGCTTCACCAGGCCTTTTGCTGCGAGGAGGGGCGCCTCGGGCAGGGGCGCCTTGAACGGGGCGGCGTTCATGCGGCGCGCCGCCGGGCCCGCAGGGTGGACGCCAGGCCGCACAGCCCCTTGGGTGCGAAGCGGATCAGCACCACCAGGATGACGCCCGTCAGCGCGATGTGCAGCTCCGGGTAGTCGGCCAGCAGCTCGCCCAACCCCACCACAAACACCGCGCCCACCGCCGGGCCAAGGCGCAGGCCCAGCCCGCCGATCAGCACGATGGACAGCGCGTCCACCGACCAGCCCAGCCCGAACATGCCGTATGGCTCGACCGCGCCGAGCTTGTAGCCCTGCAGGCCGCCGGCCATTCCCATCATGCTCCCGGCCAGCATGAGTGCCGCCAGCTTGACCCGGAACGGGCGCACGCCGAACCCGGCCGCCGCGTCCTCGTCGTCCCGGACGGCGCGCAGTATGACGGAGACGCGGGTTTGCGTCGCCGCCGTCATGATAACGGTCGTCACACCCAGCAGCCCCAGCGCATACAGATACAGCCCGCCCGCCGGCACCGGGTCCTGGTCCAGGAACATGCCGGCCGCGCCGCCGAACGTCGGCACGTTGACCATGAACAGCCGCAGCGCCTCCGCCAGCGCCAGGGTGCCGACGGTGAAGTATAGGCCGCGCATCCGGAACACCGCCCCGGAGACGACGAAGCCGAGCGCCGCTCCGCCCAGCCCGGACAGCGCCAGCGCCGCCGCCAATGGCAGGCCCAGGTGGTTCATGCCGGCAACAGCCAGGTAGCCGCCAGCGCCGACGAAGGCGGCCGATCCCAGGGAAACCAGCCCGGTGTAGCCCGCCAGCAGGTTCCATGCCTCGGCGATGACAAGCAGGATCAGCAGGCGGAAGCCGATCTGCAGCGCATACTCGCCCATGAAGGGCGGGGCCGCCAACGCCAGCACCGCGGAGACCGCGGCCAGAGCGGGCCAGAGCGATGCGAACCGGCGCCCGGCGGGTGTAACCGGCAGGCTGGCCGCCCTCATGCGCGCGCTCCGGCCAGGCCAGTCGGCCGGACCGCCAGCACCACGAGGAATGCCACCAGCGCCAACAGGTCGCGGTAACCGTCGCCGAGCAGCACGCCGCCGATGCTTTGCAGCACTCCGATGGCCACGCCGCCCATCAAGGTGCCGGCAATGCTGCCGAGGCCGCCGATCACCACGATGGCGAAGTCGATCAGCAGATAGGTCGCCCCGCTGCTGGGCGTGAAGGCGAACGCGATGCCGATCAGCGTGCCCCCCATGCCGGCGCACGCCGCCCCCAGCGCGAACGTCAGCGCGTGGACCCGGCGCACGTTCACCCCCAGCGCCGCCGCCGCCCGCGGGTCCGCAGCACTGGCCCGCAGGTCCCGCCCGAACGCGGTGTGCGCCACCAGCAGGTGAACCAGCCCGATCAGCACCACGGATATGGCGAACCCGATGACGTAGATCTGCGCCACCGTCACCGGACCCAGGTGCAGCGGCGCGTTGGCGTAGTCCCGCTCGATGGAGCGCGTGTCCGCGCTGAACCCGGCCACGAACAGGTTCTGCAGGATGGCCGACACCGCGAACATCGTCAGCAGCGGCGCCTCCAGGCCCTTCCCAGCCAGCGGCGCCAGCAGGAAGCGCTGCACCGGATAGGTGACGGCCGCCAGGAACGCACCGACCAGCAGCAGGCCCGCCAAGGGGTCGATGCCGGTCCATTGCAATAGGAACAGCGCCGCATAGCCGCCGCCCACCAGGAACTCGCCGTGCGCAAGGTTCACCAGGCCCATCACGCCCAGCACGAGGGACAATCCCAGCGCCGTCAGCGCCAGGATGCCGCCCAGGAAGAAGCCGGATGCCAGGCTGCTGGCGATCAAGTCTAGGCCCGGCATGACGCGCCTGCCCGCACCCGCCGCGTCATGGCACCGGGAACAGGACCTTGCCTGTCGCCTTGTCGCCGGGCCAGATCACCACGGTCTTGCCGCCCTGCCATTGCACCGACACCATCGGCAGCTTCGCCGTGTGCGTGCTGTCGAACCGGATGGGGCCGACGACCGTCATGATGTCCGTCTTGGCCAGGGCGGCGTTGATCGCGGCCGGGTCGGCCGATGCGGCGGCGCGGATCGCATCCAGCATCACCACCGCGACGGCGTAGCTATCGGCGATGTGCTGCGAGCTGCTCTGGTTCGTCTCGGCCTCGAACGACTTGGCCAGGCCGGCCGCGCCGGGGAACGGGAAGCTCGCGTCCCAATAGCCGCCGCCCACCACGCCGTCGGCGAGCTTGCCGAGTGCTGCCGCGAACCCGGCCGGCTCGGCCCCGCGCTCGATGTCGATGAACTTCGGGGTGTAGCCGGCGGCGGCCATCTGCTTGCGGATGGCGATGGCTTGGGGGGTGATCACGTCGATCAGGATGATCTCGGCGTCCTTGGCCTTGGCCTCGGCGATGATGGAGGTGAACTGGGTGTTGTCGGCGGGGAAAGCGGCGACCTGCACCACCTCCAGCCCGGCCTCCTTGGCCATCGCGGGCCAGACCTGGCCGCCGACCACCTTGCCGTCGGGGCCGTTGTCATGGAGGATCGCGACGCGCCTGTTGGTGGTCAGCGCCAGGTCCTGCAGCACGCCGAACGGGGCATGGGCCAGGTCCGGCTCGTCGAAGAACAGGTCCCAGACATAGGTCCAGGAGCGGACGCCGCGGAAGGTCTGCAATGGTTCGCATGCGGTGACCATCGGTATCTTGTGCCGCTCGGCCACCAGCGCCCCGGCCACCACCAGCGGCGTCGTGCAGGACCCCAGCACGGCGACGGCGCCGTCGCGGGAGATCAAGGTCTCGATGTTGCTGGCCGAGGTGTTCGGGTCGGTCTTGTCGTCCCGCAGAACCAGGCGGACCGGCAGCGCCTTGCCGTTCACGACGATGCCGCCGGCCTTGTTGGTTTCCTCGACCGCGCGCTTGTAGCCCCATTGCTGGAAGCTGCCGAACCCAGCGAGCGGCCCGCTGAGCGGCAGCGACGCGCCGAGCACGATCTCATCCGCCGCTCGCGCGGGCGCTGCTGCGGCCAGGGCCAGAGCGAAGGCGCCCAGCGTGAGAAGACCGGCCTTGGCGTACGCAGGGCGCAATTCTGCAACTGTGGCCATGTCCATTCCCCCCGGTCCCCGTTTGCCGGAAACCTTTAATTTCACTTGTGCTTTTTGCGGTCCTGCCCGAACGCTCGGATGCTGAACCGTCGGCGAACACTGTCCGGCCCCGTCACGGTTGGCGATCAGGGGGGACCTAAGTCAGATCGGCTTGATGGCCGGTCTTCGGCTTGGCTTGCGCCGATGCAGGAGACTGAAACCTGCCATAACTCTTGTCAACACAAGTATTGCCAGTGCGACAGTTTCCGCAGCAGATATTATGCCGGGCTGCCCAGGCGAGCCGCCTGGGGCAAGGACGCATCCTGTGCGATCAGGGTGGCAGGCTCGCAGCCATGCCGAAGCGGCCGACGCCGGTGATCCCGGTGCAAACCTGAAAGGCCCGGGTGCTGGCGGTCCGTTACTGGGTGGCGGGCACTCGATGGCGGCGGAGCAGGAGCAGCCAGCCGCCACGTCGACGGTGGTTCACCCCGGACGCCTGCGCGGTGAGCAGAAACGATGACAGGCCGGTCAGATCCAACGGATGCCGGGCCTCACCCGGCACCCCGGGTCATGCCGCGATGGCGGACTGGCGGCCTGCCGTGCCCTCGCTCAGCCCGGTGCCGCCGTAGATCCAGGCTAGGGTGTCATACCAGTCCTCGTTCGACTTCGCCCGCATCACCTGGTTCCGCAGCGCCGCGTGCGCGCCTGCTGGATGATAGACGTGGTCGCCGATGGCGCGGGACATGAGCTGGACGCGGGCCGTCCGCAGCACGCGCTGCCGGCGATAGGCTTCCAGCGCGGCCTCGGGATCGCCGGGGCGGGCGGCCATTTCGTGCGACAGGCACACCGCGTCCTCCATCGCCATGCAGGCGCCCTGGGCCATGTATTGCAGCGTGGGATGCGCGGCGTCCCCCAGCACGGCGACGCGTCCGTCCACCCAGTTCTCGACGGGGTCGCGGTCGCACAGCACCCACATCTTCCAGTCGCGGCCGTGGCTGATGATGTCCCGCGCGCGCGGATGGATGTGCGCGAACCCGGCCTCCACCTCCGCCATCCCCACCGGCTTGCCCGCCACAGGCTCCGGCGCATGATTGTGGTAGGTGACGACGAGGTTGAACACCTTCCAGCCGGACAGCGGGTAATGGACGATGTGGCACTTCGGACCGGCCCACAGCGTCGCGGCGTTCCAGCGCAGGTCCTCGGGCATCTGCTCGGTCGGGATCACGGAGCGGTAGGTCGTGTGCCCCGTCACCCGCGGCGGGCCATCGCCCACGACCTGCTGGCGGACGCGGGACCACAAGCCGTCCGCGCCGATCAGCACCGACCCGGCCACGCGCCCGCCCGCCGCCAACGTTGCATGCACGATGCTGCCGTCCTGCTCATAGCCCGTGACGCCGCAGCCCGTGCGGAGCGTGATGAGCGGCTCGGCCTGGCATGCCCGCAGGAACACGCCGTGCAGGTCGCCCCGATGCACCACGGCATAGGGGTTGCCGAAGCGCTGGCGGAACGGCCCGGTCAGGTCGATGCTGCAGATGTCCTCCGCCGTCACCGCGTCCATCAGGCGCAGCCGGTCCACATAGACCGCCATCGCCCGCGCCGTGTCTCCGATGCCGAGGTAATCGAAGGCGTGGAAGGCGTTGGGGCCAAGCTGGATGCCGGCGCCGATCTCCCCCAGGGTGTCCGCCCGCTCCAGCACCGTCACGGCGAAGCCGCGCTGCGCCAGGCCAAGCGCCGCCGCCAGGCCGCCGATGCCGCCGCCGGCGATCAGGATGGGAAGGTCGTGCTGCATGTCGATCCCCTCGTTATGGTCCGGCCAGGAGGCTATGCCCCGCCTGCGGCCCGCATCGGAACGGGCGTTATGTCATTATGGACGTCGGCCAGGCGCGCCAGCAGCCGCAGCATGGCGGCGCGGTCGACGGGCGCCAGCGGCTCCAGCAAGCGCTGCTGCACCCGGCGCACCGCCGGTTCCGCGCGGCGCAGCAGCCGTTCCCCGTCCAGCGTCAGGCGGAGCAGCTTCACCCGCTTGTCAGCTGGGCTAGGGCAGCGGAGCACCCAACTCTTCGCCTCGAGCCGCTCCAGCACGCCGCCCAGGGTGGAGCGGTCGAAGGCGATCAAGTGGGACAGGCGCGTCGCGTCCACGCCGGGGTTCTCCCGGATGGCAACGAGCGCTGCGTATTGCACCGAGGTCAGGTCGAATCCGGCGCACTCCTCCGCGAACAGCGCCGTGCTGGCCTGCTGGACGCGGCGGATCAGGTGGCCCGGCATGGCATACAGGGTGTCCATGCCCTACTTCTCCGCATCCGGCTGGCAGCCGGGGACGGCGCCGGCGAAGACGAAGTAGCCCGGCGCCCGCTGCTTGCCCCGGCGCAGGGGATGGGACACGTGCAGGGTCGGAAGCGCGCATGCAGCCATGCCGGTCATGGCAGGTTCCCTCCCGATCAGTTATTGACAGCATACGGTCTGACCGTATGCTGTCAATAATCAAGCAAGACCGCACGGGAGAACCACGCCATGCCAGCCGACACCATGACGGCAAGTGCTTCCACCACCCCTGCCGCCGCCCACGCGACCGACACGCCGGAGCGCCTGGCGTTCTACGACCGCATCAGCGCCAAGAACCTGACGCCGCTGTGGACCTCGCTCGCCAACCTGGTCACGCCCGAGCCGGTCAGCCCCTGCCGCCCGGCGTCATGGCGCTTCGGCGACATACGCGCGGCCATGATGGAGGCCGGCGGCCTGATCACCGCCAAGGAGGCCGAGCGCCGCGTCCTGGTGCTGGAGAACCCCGGCCTGCGCGGCCAATCCCGCATCACCACCAGCCTGTACGCCGGCGTGCAGCTCGTCTTGCCCGGGGAGGTTGCGCCCGCCCATCGTCACACTCAGTCCGCTCTGCGCTTCGTGCTGGAGGGCGGCGGCGCCCACACTTCCGTCAACGGCGAGCGCACGATTATGCAGGAGGGCGATTTCGTCATCACGCCCCCGATGGCCTGGCACGACCACGGCAACCACAGCGACGCGCCGATCTTCTGGCTCGACGGGCTGGACATCCCCGTCGTGCAGTTCCTGGACGCCTCGTTTGCCGAGCACCTGGGCGAGGACGAGCAGCCGATCAGCCGCCCGGTCGGCGACAGCGACGCCCGCTACGGCGCCAACCTGCTGCCGGTGGACCACACGCCCGGCGGCGGCACCTCCCCGGTGTTCAACTACCCCTACGGCCGCACGCGGGACGCATTGGAGCGGATGCGGCAGCTCGACGAGTGGGACGCCTGCCACGGCCTCAAAATGCGCTATGCCAACCCAATCACCGGCAATCACGCGATGGCGACGATGGGCACCTTCGTTCAGCTGCTGCCCAAGGGGTTCCAGACCGCCGCCTACCGCGCGACGGACGCCACGGTGTTCGCGCCCATTGAGGGCCGGGGCCGCAGCACGATTACCCTGCGGGACGGCGGGGAGTTCGTGGTGGAGTGGGGCAAGCGCGACCTATTCGTCGTGCCGTCCTGGCACCGCGTCCGGCACGAGGCGGCCGACGACAGCGTGCTGTTCAGCTTCTCCGACCGTCCGATCCAGGAAGCGCTGCATTTGTTCCGCGAGGACCGGGGGAATGCCTGACACCTTGCTCAGGACCGAGGCACGTCACGGCCCCGTTTTGGCTCCCCCGCCCATGCCTGTGCGATGGCGCGCGGCCGGGTGATGACCGGCGGGATAGACGGCATCATAATCGCCGTCCGTTGAACCCGGCCATCGCAGGAAGCGCCGTTGCGGATCAGGCAGCTTGAGCTGTTCGTGCGGGTCTGCGAGCTGGGCAGCATCAGCCGGGCCGCCGAGCGTCTGAACATAGCGCAGCCCGCGCTGGGCCTGCAAATCCGGCAACTCGAGCATACGTTCGGCGCTAAGCTGCTCGTTCGCCACAGCCGAGGCGTCGCGGCCACCCCTGCCGGGGAGCGCGTGCTGGCGATGGCCGGCGACGTCATGGCCCGGATCGCGCAGGCACGGGCCGAGGTCCGCGGCGCCGCGGTGGCCGGCCAGCGGACGGTGATGGTCGGCCTCAGCCCCAGCATGGCCTCCATGCTCGCCAGCCGCATCCTGGCAGCGGGGGCCGAGGCGCTGCCCGGCGTCACGCTGCGTCTGGTCGAGGAATTGAGCCATGTCCTGCTGGAATGGGCGGAGGCCGGGCGGCTGGACCTGGCGCTGGCCTACAACGTCCCAGACAGCCCGCGCCTGCACCGCACGGCGCTGCTGCGGGAGGAATTGTTCATGGTGACGGCCCCGCCCGCCCCGGACGGACCAGTGGAGCTGCGGGACGTCCTGGCAGCCAAGCTGGCCCTGCCCGGCGGCGGCGACAGCGTCCGCCGCACGGTGGAAGACGGCGCCGCCAGCCTGGGCGTGCCGCTGCGTATCAGCTTCGAGCTGCAATCCATGACGGCGATCAAGCAGGTTGTGGCCGCCGGGCTCGCCTCGACCGTCCTGCCGTGGGGCACGGCGAGGCGGGAGATCGAGGCAGGCGAGTTGGTGGCCCGGCCTGTCGCTGGCCCGGCGCTGTCGCGCACGCTTTACCTGCTTCAAGCCCCCGACCGGCAGGAGCCAGAGGTGGCGGCGCTGCTGATGCGGTTGGCGGCTGGGCTGCTGTCGGATACGGGTGTACCGGGCCGCTTCATGGTGGTGGGCTGACAGGCTCGCACTCACATCCCCGCAAACCCCGCCCGCGCAATCCTGTAGTCCCACGTCCGGTTCTGCGGCAGGTCGGACAGCAGCATCGCCCGGCACTGGTTTATCTCGCCCGGCGTCAGGTAGGTCGGCTCTCCCAACGGCAGCATCCGCAGCAGCGCCTCGGCGTTCTCCTTCATGTAGATGGACACGAACACGACCTCCCGAAGCGACGCCCCGGCACAGGTCGCGCCGTGGCCGCGGATCAGCACGCATCGCTCCGGCCCCAGCGCACGCGCCATCGCATGTCCTTGCGGCATCGTCTCGATCAGCATGTTGGTGTCGCCGAACTCCGTCTGGCTGTCCCACACCGGGACCTGGTGGCCGATGACGGACGCCATGTGGAACACCGGACGCAGCTTCACATGGCCCATCGTGAACGGCAGCACCGGGCGGGCATGGTGGTGGGTGACGGCATGCACGTCCGGCCGGGCCATGTAGGTGGCGCCGTGCAGCGCGCGCTCCCGGTACGTCGCGCGGCCGCGCGGGTCCAACGGCTCCCCATCCAGCGTGAACTCCATCAGGTCGTCGCGCGTGACGATCTCCGGCGACCGCGACCGGGACAGGAAATAGCGCCCGGGGTCCATCGGATGCCGCACGCTGACGTGGCCGAAGTCGTCGATCACGTCCTCCCGCGCCAGGATGCGGTTGGCGAGCACGAGCTGGTTCAGCACGTCGGCGATGGCGTGGTCGTGGTTGCTCTTGGTCAAGGTGTTGCTCCTGCGGTGGCGCCGCGCGGGCGGAGGCGCCCGGCGGCGGCGTTGCCCAAGCCCGCCAGTGCGAACACCACCAGCAGGACGGCGTACATCTGTGGGATGCGGAACTGGCCGTAGTATTGAATGGCCAGGAAGCCGAGCCCCCGGTTGGACAGCTTGATCTCGCCCAGCAGGCACCCGATCACCGCCACGCCCAGGCCCAGACGCAACCCAGTTGCCAAGGGGCGTACGAGTGAGGGCAGCACGACGCTGCGCAGTGTGCGCAGGCGGGACAGGCCGAAGCTGCGGGCGACGCGGAGATGCACTGGGTTGATCCCGGCCATCCCCGACGCGACGCTGAGCGCCAGCGGGAAGAAACAGGACAGCGCGCCCAGCGCGACCTTGGAAGACGGCCCGACGCCGCACAGCGCGATCAGGATGGGCAGGAAGACGATCTTTGGCGTCGGCGCCAGGTAATGCAGCGCCGGCTCGTACACCCGCCGCAGCAGCCGCCCGCCGCCGACCAGGATGCCGCATGCGATCCCGAGGATGCCGCCGATCAGCAGCGCGCACAGGACCTCGAAGGCCGTGATCCCCAGGTGCCGCCAGAACGCCGGGTCCGCCAGCAGCACACCCAGCGCGGCGGCGATGGCTAGAACGGAGGGCAGGACGCCCTGGTAGAACCAGCCGGACCGGGCTGCCCCCTCCCAAAGGACCAGCAATACCAGCGCGGCGCCGAGGCGGGCCAGGGCGACCCGCCTCATGCCGGACGCATCCAGCGCTCGATCCGCTCGGTCAGCACGAAGAAGCAGGTGCTGACCAGGATGACGAACAGCACGGCGCCATACATCAGCGGCAACTCGTAGCGGTCGGACAGGTCGGCGATGAGCTGGCCCAGGCCCCCGAGGTTCACCAGGAACTCGACGCCGACGATGTTGATGAGCGCGAACACCAGCGCCAGCCGCACGCCGTTGGCGAGCGTCGGCACGGCGGAGGGCACCAGAACCTTGCGGAACACCTGCGCCCGCGACATGCCGAAACCGCGGGCGACGTGCAACAGCACCGGGCGGGTGGCGTCGAAGCCCTCCTTGGTCTTCAGCACCATGGCCGGCAGCCCGGCCAGCGCGCCCATCAGCACGACGGTCCCGAGGTTGCGGCCGACCAGCACCAGGAACAGCGGATACAGCAGCACCAGCGGGGCCGCGGCGAGGGCGGCCACCCATGGCTCAAACGCGCACCCGGCCAGGCGGCTGCGGTGCAGCAGCAGGCCGAGCGGGACGCCGACCACTACCGCCAGCCCGGCTGCGGCGAACGCCTCGAGAAAGGTGGTCAGGAAGCGCGGTCCCAGCCCTTCTTCCATCACAAGTTGCGGCAGGCCGGCCAGGATCTCGCTGGGCGGCGGGACGGTGAAGGGGTCGATCCAGCCGGCAGCGGCGGCGGCCTGCCAGAACAGGGCCAGGACGGCGACGGTTGCGGGCAGCAGCAGGCGGGGGATCACGCGGGCGGCATCCACGGAACCTGGATCAACCGCGCCTTCTGCTCGTCCGTCAGGGGGCGGGCCATGCGCTTCAGCTCGATGGTCTGCTGCTCGCTCAGCGCCAGGTTGCCCGGCAGGCCCAGGCGCAGCGCGTCGCGCGGGTAGAATTCGGTCCGGGCGCGCTCGGCCTGGGCGCGGGTTGCGTTGGCGCCTTCTGCAAACCAGTCCAGCGCCTGGTCGTTCGCGTACATCCACTCGATGGTGCGGTGGTAGGCTTGCAGGAACCGCGCCGCGACCTCTCGCCGCTCGCCCACGAAGCCCGGCGTCGCCACCAGGCAGCGCACCGTCTGGTCCCGGAACTCCGGCACGGCCTCGCCGGAGCCGAGGGACACCAGCCGCCCGGCCTCGATGTCCGGGAAAGCGATCGGCGGCAAGGAGTAGCCGATGTCCACCTGGCCGCTCATGACCTGGGTCAGCGTCGTCACCGGGTCCCCGGTCGGCACGCCGCGCGCCGTGGTGACGCCCGCCAGTTGCAGCAGCCGGGTGGACACGAGATTGGAGGACGACCCGGTGGTGCTGTACGCCACGGTGTGACCGCCTGCGTCCTTGAACGACTTGATCCCGCTATCGGCCTTGGCATACCAAAATGTGTCGCTGGCGCCGCGGAAGTTGCTGGACAGGATGCGGACGGGTCCGTTGCGGGCGGCCACGCCCAGGATCGCCAGCATCCCGGCGCCGACGCCGCAATCCACGCCGCCCGAGGTCACGGCTTGCAGCGTTTCGGTCCCGCCGCCGGTATAAAGCAAATCCAGCGTCAGTCCGGCGTCCTTGAAGAAGCCGAGCCGGTCGCCGAATGCGCAGGGCGAGGTGTCCCATGCGCCGCGCTGGCCCACGGCGACCTTCAACGCATCGGCGGCCCAGGCGGGACGGGACAGCAGGGCGGGTGCCGCCAGCAGGCCGGACAGGACGATGCGGCGCTTCATGGGGCGGCTCCGGGCAGCAGGTCGATGGACGCGGCGAACTGCTCGACGACAGTGCCCGGCTGCACGCGCTTCTGGTCCACCATGTCGCGCAGGGTTGCGGGCAGGCCATTCATCACGTCCGGCTGCATGGCGGCGGCGGGGTAGTAGCTGTCGCGCACGCGCTGGGCCAGCGCCGGGTCGATGTTCAGGCCCTCGGCGAACCAGGCGATGGCCTGCGGGTCGGAGTAGGCGAAGGCGAGGCTGTGATTGTAGGCGCGAGCGAACCGGACGGCCGCAGCGCGATTGTCGCGCAACCATGCCGCATTGGCGATGTTCACCCGCGTCGTCTGCTCCGCCAGCGCCGGCAGGTCACCACCCCGGGCGATGATGCGGATGCGCCCTGCTTCCTCCTCGTCCAGGCCGATGGGCGGCAGCGACCAGCCGATGTCGATCTGCCCGGACATGACCTGCGTCAGCGTCGCGCCCGGGCCGCCCGTGGGCGTCGGCCGCGCCCTTACCCCGGCGGCCTCCAGCAACGCCAGCAGCACCAGATTGGACGACGACCCGGCGGCGGAGAACGCCGCGCTCCGCCCCGCCGCGTCCTTCATCGAATGCACCGGACTGTCCGCCCGCACATACCAGAACAGGTCCGATGCCCCGTGCCACTCGGCGGCGATCACCCGCACCGGCGCACCCTTCACCGCCGCCGCCAGCACGCCCAGCGTGCCCACGCCGATGCCGACCTGCACGCCGCCTGAGATCACCGCCTGCTGCGTCTGCGACCCGCCGTCCGTGTAGAGGATGTCGAGGTCCAGCCCCTCCTGCTTGAAAAACCCGGCACGCTCGCCCCAGGCTGCGATGCTGGTGTCCCAGAAGCCCTTCTGGCCCACCGCGAGCTTCAGCGTCTCCGCCTGGGCGCTGGTCGCCAGCATCACTGCAGCAAGCAGCAGCTTCCAGCTCATAAGACGTCCGCTAGTCCAGTGTGACATTGACGTTCTTCTGCTGCGTGCAGTCCAGAAGCTCATCCAGGCTCTCTTCCCGGCCAAGTCCCGACTGCTTGTAGCCGCCAAAAGGCGCTCCGAGGGTGTGGAAGCTGGAGCCGTTGATCCAAACATAGCCCGCCTCGACACGTGCCGCCGTGCGGTGCGAGGTGGACAGGTCGCGCGTCCAGATGCTGCACGTCAGCCCGTACTCGACGCTGTTCACGTCGGCCAGCATCGCGTCGTCGTCCGACCAGCGCAGCACGGACAGCACGGGGCCAAAGATTTCCTCCTGTGCGATCCGCATGTCCTGTGTCACGCCCGCGAACACCGCGGGTTCGATGAAAAACCCGTCCGCCAGCGCCGGGTCGCTGGGCGGGACGCCGCCGCAGACCAGGCGGGCGCCGTCCTCCTGGCCCCAGGCGACGTAACGCAGCACCTTGTCGTATTGCGCCCGGCTGACGAGGCAGCCCATCTGGCTCTCGAACCGGGTGGGCAGGCCCGGACGGACGGCGCGGACCAGCGCCGTCACACGGTCCAGCACCGCGTCATGCAGGCTGTCGTGCAGGAAGGCGCGCGACGTGCTGCCGCAGCTTTGCCCGCACCAGGCGAAGTTCATGCCGCGCACGACGCCCGCCGCGACCTTGTCCAGGTCCGCGTCGGGGTAGGCGATCAGCGCGTTCTTGCCGCCCAGCTCCAGCCCGACCTTCTTCATGGTGTCGGCCGCGCCCCGCAGCACGGCGCGGCCCGTGGGGACCGAGCCGATGACGCCCACCTTCGCCACGCCGGGATGGGCGACCAGCGCCTCTCCGCAGGCGCGGCCGCCGGGCAGGACGTTGAAGACGCCGGGCGGGAACAGGGGGCCGATCAGCTCCGCCAGGCGCAGGGACGATAGCGGCGCCTGCTCCGGCGGCTTCACGATCATGCTGTTGCCAGCCGCCAAGGGTGGGCCGGCGCGCATGGCGGCGAACATGAACGGGTGGTTGTAGGCGTTGATCCGCACGACGACGCCCAGCGGTTCCCGCACGGTGTAGTTCAGCATCCCCTCGCCGACCGGGAGGGTGTCGCCCTTCAATTCCAGCACCAACCCGGCGAAGTACTCCAGGCTCGTGGCCGCGATCTCGGCGTCCCGCACCATCTCGGCGACCGGGTTGCCGCAGTCGGCGGCGTCAATCAGCGCCAGCTCCCGCCCGTTGGCGCGGATGACGACAGCGGCCTCGCGCAGGATGCGCCCGCGCTCCAGCGGGCGGACGCGGCGCCATTCATGGAAGCCTACCAGCGCCGCGCGCACCGCCGCGTCCACGTCGGACGCCTCGGCCCAGGCAACGTGCCCGAGGGACTGTCCAGTGGACGGGCTGGTTGTTTCCTGCATCGCGCCGCCGGCCGCGTCGTGCCAGGCGCCGCCGTAATACAGGCCGCGCTGGTCCGGGAACACCACGGACGCGCCGCCAATCGAGTCGATTACCATCAGTGCCCCCTGCCCTGCTGTTCGCTCTCGCGCAGGCCACGGCTGGCCTCCTCGCGCAGGTCGCCCCAGATGTCCGCGACCAGCTTGCCGAAGCGGGGGTCGCCCACGTCCTCGCTCGACCGCGGGCGAGGCAGGTCGATGTCCACGAAGCGCTTCAGCCGGCCGGGCCGGTAGGTCATCACCAGCACGCGGTCGGACAACTGCACGGATTCCGCGATGCTGTGGGTGATGAGCAGGACGGTCTGGCCCAGTTCCTGCTGGATGCGCAGCACGGTGTCGCCCAGCAGCAGCCGGGTCTGCTCGTCCAGGGCGCCGAACGGCTCGTCCATCATCAGGATACGCGGCTCGTAGGCCAGGGTGCGGGCGATGGCGGTGCGCTGGCGCATCCCGCCGGAGATCTCATGCGGGAAGCGGTGCTCGAACCCTTGCAGCCCAACCAGGCCGATGAAGTGCCGGGCACGGTCCAGGCGCTCGGACTTCGGCATGGCCCGGCCTTCTAGCGGCAGCGCGACGTTCTCGACCACGGTGCGCCAGGGAAAGGTGCTCTCCTCCTGGAACACCATGCCGATGCCGCGGTGCGTCGACCCGGGGCGTATGGCGGCGCCGTCCACCTGGATGCCGCCCTGCCAGCCGTCCACCAAGCCGCCGATCATGCCGAACAAGGTGGATTTGCCGCAGCCGGACGGGCCGATGATGGACACGAACTCGCCCGGCCGAATGTCGAAGCTCACGTCCTGCACGGCGGTGATGGCCGATGGCCCGGCGCCGAAGCGCTTGGTCA